>JAYVDN010000085.1:0-3797 GCA_043749385.1 Polaromonas sp. | reverse complement strand
TGTTTTCTCCTTAAAAAATAAAATAATCAACTGTCAAAAAAATTTTAATCAATGGCCATCATTTGCGTGACTTCTTCTTCCGCGTAGGCCCAAAGCGTCAAAGCGGTGTAGTTGTCGTGGCCTGGCTTGGCATTGGCTCGCACGCTCTCATCTAGTTGTTGCAGCCAAGTGCGTGGGCTGGGAGCTTTCTGGAGCATTTCTTCAAACAAAGCGTCGCCCACGGGCTCCCACACCCCATCGCTGCACAGCAGCAGCACATCCCCAGGCATGATGTGCATAGGCTCTGAAATCGTAATGTCCAGCTCGCCCTCGCCACCACCCAGAGCGGATAACAACAAGTTGCGCTGCGGGTGCAGGCGGGCCCCTTCGTCGTCAAGCATTCCGGTAGCCACCATCTGCTGCACCAGGCTGTGGTCAGTCGTGCGGGCCACCACCTTGCCATGTCTAAACAGGTAGGCTCTGCTGTCGCCGCAGTGCACCCACATCAGCTCTTCACGGTGCAGGTCTATGACGGCCAGTACCACTGTGGTGCGCATGCCAGCCAGCTTGGTCCCCTCTTGCTGGCGTGCCACTACCGCCTCGTTAGCGCTTAAGAGCAGGGCACGCAAAGCGGTAACGCTGATTTCGGGGTTGATGGAAAATGCCTTCAAAATGGTGTTGCGCGCAATGTCTGCTGCTACATCGCCCCCGCCATGCCCCCCTGCGCCATCGGCTACCAGGCAAGCAATGTACTGCCCATCGCTCCAGTGGCCGTGCACATCTTCGTTGTAGGTGCGACCACCTTGCTGGGACAGCGTGACAATTTCAATTTCCACAAGCGTCTTTCTGTTTGTTATTCAGACTTAAAGCGATTCATTTGCTCGTCATACGCTTTGGAAAATGCCTTGCCAAACAGGGTGTGAAAGTCGTCTTCAGCCTCTGTGGCAATGCCCTTGTAGAGCTTGCAAAACTGGTCCCACAGCTTGGCCTTGCGGCTGGCGCTGAAGAACTCGTCCAGCTTGGATTTTTCAGTCAAGCGCTTCTCCAGCGTCTCGGGCGTAAACAGGCTCAGCACATGCGACAGCGCAGCGCGCATGCCCACCATCACGCCAAACTGGTGGGCTCGCAGGTCGGCGTAAGCGTTGGTCATAGACTCTTCTGCACCCATAAAGCCTTTAACCTTGGGGCCCAGCATGTGAGCCAACGCTACCTCTGCATTGGGTGAGAATTTGAGCGGATTGTTGGCCACCATGGCAATCATCGTCACTTCAGACTGCAGCACTTTTTTAAACTCCTGGCGAGACAGCAGGAGCTGCAAAGTGCCATTGGTTGCCGTGTGCAGCATAGCGCCTATGCGCTCCATCAGCTCGGGTGTGAGCTCGGTAGGCATTTGGTGGTTGGTTTTGACACCGCGCAAAAATGCAGCCAACAGCTCGCTGTCAGTCGCGCCACCAGCAGCGCCGGGTGCTCTGGGCGCTGCTCTAGGCGCTGGAGGGGGCACGTACGGTGCGGAGTGCACGGCTGGCGGTGGCGGTGCAGGGGGTGGGCTTTGCACCGGCGGCGCTTTGGGCTTGGCGTCTACCGCCGCTGGCAGTGTGTAGGCGTGCTGTAGTGCGGGCACGTGGTCGCTGCGGGTGGCGGCTAGCGCCTTGGGGCCTTCACCCAGTAAAGCCTGCATGGGGTCAGCAGACGAGGCTGTGTTGGGCTTAAACATAGAGCTGGCCAATGGCGACTCGGCAAACGGGTCGCCCCCAGCAGTGGAGGAGCCCAGACCAAATAAATCATCCAGGCTAGACGAGCTAGCGTTTGGCAGGCTTTCAAAGGCACCGCCGCCAGATGGCATTGCACTTGCGCTTGGCCCTGACCCTGTCGCGCCAAAACCTAGCAAGTCATCAAACGGATCGGCTTTGCCTGTCTTGGCCGCTGGTTTGTCAAACCCCATCGGGTCTGGAAACATCTGCGGCGCGGCGGGTTTTGCATTGGCCGCTTTGGCTACGGGGGCCGCAGGTGCTGGCGCAGGTGCCAAGCCCGCTAGCAAATCTGCAAACGGGTCGTCGGCCCCGCCAAACACACTGCGCTCGGTTTTCTTTGGCGCTATTGTTTCATCATCGGGCGAAACGGATGGTTTATGGGCCGCCGCCGCGCTACTCACCTGTAGCTGAAAACTGCCAATATTGAGCTTATCGCCATTCTTGATGGGCGCTTCATTGTTCGCGCCCACCATTTGGCCATTGCAGCTTAAAGGGTTGCTGCCTTGGTCAATGATGTAAAAAGTGCCTTTGCGAAACACAATTTGCGCGTGCACGCGCGATACCGTTCGCTCGGCATCGTCCAGGACCAATAGATTGGAAGACGCACGGCCAATGCTCCCGCCGTCGGAAGTAAATTCCGCCGAGAGAGGTTTTTGAGCCGGCACACCTAATATGCTGACCACTTCAATTTTTATCAAGCTAAAACTCCAATGTACATACGAGGTTAAGTAAAGATCTAAATGTCAGTTTTACTCCAAGTCAGTTTGTTTGGCAATCAAAATTCAGTAGAAAAAGCCAGTTTGAGCATCATGCAATCAGCTCAGTAAATTGCCCTGCCATCATGGGCTGAATCACCCCGCCCCACATGCAATTGCAAGTGCAGGTTTGGTTGACTGCTGGAAAATTGCCTACCTGAAATGTGGGGGATCCGGGTGACCAGGGTGTCATCGTCATGGGCAGGCACGGCTGGGGTGTCAGAACACCCAAAGCAGCCACCGTTGCGGCCGCCACCTGCGGGTTGCTAGGCGACAAGCACATCGCAAACGGCATGATGTTCGCCATAGGCAGGTGGTCCATGATGTTGGCCGCAGGCATGTTGCTGCTCATCAAACGGTTCAGCGGCAGCACCATTAGGTTGGACGGTGCCACGCCCATAGAGCACATCAACATCGCACCACTGACAACATGAGGGGTAGGCATTTGCTGTTCTCCTTAAGGCATCAGGTCTTCCAGCGCTTTCATGGCCTCAGCCTGCGCACGGGCTACCTCGTCTTTGATGGTGTTCACGGTGTCTTCCACAGTTTGCTTGCCTTGCTTGGCCAAGTCCTCGGCTTGCTGCTTTGCCACCTTGGCCGCGTCTTCTACCCGTTTTTGGATATCGGCCACACGTTGGTTGGCCTCGTCCAGCACTTTCTGGCCAGCGGCTTCTGCCTCTTTGGCCAACTGCTCTGCGCGCTGCTTGACTTCATCGGCTACGCGCTTGGCCTCGTCTATCGCTTGATCGGCTGCGTCTTTGGCTGCTTTCTCTGCATCGTCCACGGCTTTCTCAGCGTCGTCCAAACCTTTCTTGGCGGCGTCCAGCCCTTTGGTGGCGGCCTCTTTGCCTTGTTGTACCAGGGCTCTGGCCATGGCGGCCAAGCGCTCCATTTCAGCGCGCGCGGCTGCCATCATGGCGGCCAGGCCGGGGATGGGCACGCATACGTCGGCATCTGCCATGGCCATAGCGGCGCGTGCTGCGGCTATGGCAGCTTGCGCAGCAGCCTTGGCTGCCAGCAGCGCTTTGCGGGCCTCGTCAGACGCTTTGGATATGGCGCGGTGCGCATCGCCTGCGGCAGCGGTGGCTTGGTTTGCCACCGCGTCTGCTTCGTTCATTACACCTTGTGCAGCGCCGTCTACTGCGTTGCCTGCTTTGTTCACCGCGTCGGTGCTGGCCGCTAGGGCATCTGCCCGGGCGCGCTCTACGGTGTTTTGCGCATCGGTCGCCAGTTGGTTGGCGTCTCTGGCTACTCGGTTTACATCATTGGCTACACCAGCTTTGACCATGATGTCTTGCACCGTGGGGTCTGC
>JAYVDN010000084.1:0-6847 GCA_043749385.1 Polaromonas sp. | reverse complement strand
ATTTTGTCATTGGCACGCTCGCCCACGTTTTTTCTGCCCTGTGCCTACGTGCAGTTCTTGCGCATTCAGGGCACCACACTGGCTGACCCCATCGTTGATGAAGCGGTGATCGACGGCCCCCTGCAAAGCCTGATTCGCCGCCTGGATGAAAAGTTTGCCTCACACAACCGCGTGCAGGTGGACTTTACATCGCAGACCCTGGAAAAACGGCGCTATATGTACCCACCCGCTGCACTGGAGCAAATAGCACGCAATGCAGTCATGCACCGTACCTACGAGGGCACCAACGCGCCCGTGCGGGCATACTGGTATGACGACCGCATCGAAATTTCTAACCCCGGCGGCCCCTATGGCAATGTCACCGCGCAAAACTTTGGGCAACCCGGCTATGCCGACTACCGCAACCCGCATGTCGCCGAGGCCATGCGTGTGCTGGGGCTGGTGCAGCGCTTTGGCGCAGGCATCTCCACCGCGCAAGCGGCCTTGCGCGACAACGGCAACGCGCCACTGCAATTCAAGGTAGAACCCACCATGGTTTTTGTCACGCTACTTCCCGCCAGCTTCTAAAACAATATCTACAAAATTGACCATGGCACGACAAGACAAAAAATCCTATGACCTAAGCGAAGCCGAGCAACGCGACCTGGCCACCTTGATTCAGCAGGGCAAGCCCCTGCCCGAGAAATACCGTTTTATTTTGTTTGAAGACAAGCGCGAGGTAGAGCTGGTGTGGAACGGCAAAACCCGCGATGTGTGTACTACCGTGTTGCCCTTTCAAACGCTGGAGCATATCGACGAGCCGCGCACTGAGACCAAGGCGCAAGGTGCCTTGTTTGACAGCCGGGGCCGCCAGCAGCGCGGCTGGGCCAACAAGCTTATTTGGGGCGACAACAAATTGATTTTGTCGTCACTGAAGTCGGGTGCACTGCGCCAGCAGATTGAAGATGCGGGCGGCTTGAAGCTGATCTACATCGACCCGCCGTTTGATGTGGGTGCCGATTTTTCGATGGACATCGAGATTGGCGGCGAGACCTTTCACAAAGAGGCGAATTTGCTGGAGCAGATTGCGTATCGGGATACCTGGGGGCGCGGGGCGGACTCGTTTATTTCGATGATTTATGAGCGGTTGATTTTGATGAGAGATTTGCTGTCCAACGACGGAAGCATCTATGTGCATTGTGATTGGCGTGTAAATTCTTTTATTCGTTTAGCTTTGGATGAGATATTTGGAGGCAGCAACCATTTGAGCCAAATTCAATGGCATTACAAGAGATGGCCAACACCATCCAAAGAGTGGCAAAAAATGCACAACACTATTTTCGTCTATACAAAAAAAGGGCACACATATTTTCAATCGCGCGTATGGCGAGAGAACAGAGGAAACACAGAAGCGCTGGGGAAGCAGCAAGATAGTTGCCGCGCACGACAGCGGCGGCAAGAGGGTACCTTCTGACTATGCTGGAGCCGAATCTATAGGAGCGCCACTAGATGATGTGTGGGATATCGCAATCATCGCCCCTAGTGGGCATGAGCGTCTTGACTATCCGACGCAAAAACCGAAGGCTCTTATCGAACGCATCATCAAAGCAAGCAGTAACGAAGGTGATTTAATAGCCGATTTCTTCTGCGGTTCAGGTACAACTGCCGCAGTCGCAGAAAAACTAGGCCGTAAATGGATTGCCACTGATCTGGGCAAGTTCGGCATCCACACCACCCGCAAACGCCTGATCGGCGTGCAGCGCGAAAAGAAGGCTAAAGAGCAGGACTTTCGCGCATTTGAAGTGCTCAACCTGGGACGCTACGAGCGGCAGGCGTATCTGAATGTGGGCGGGCGTTTGACTGGGGTGCAAAAAGAGCAGGCGCTGGCGCAAAAAGAGGGCGAGTTTCGGGCGCTGATTTTGCGGGCTTACAAGGCCACGGCCTTTGGCGGTGGCGACACTCCGTCTACGGGTGCTGCCACCCCAGCGCAAGACGGGTTTTTTCACGGCGCACGCAACGGGCGGCTGGTAGCCATTGGGCCGATTAACCTGCCCGTGGGACGGCTGTTTGTGGAAGAGGTGATTACCGAGTGCCGCAAGCGCGGTGCCTCGCGGGTGGATGTGCTGGCGTTTGAGTTTGAGATGGGCTTGTTCCCCGCTGTGCTGGAAGAGGCGCGCGGCAAAGGCATTGACCTGTTGCCCAAGTACATTCCCGCCGAGGTGTTTGACAAGCGCGCGGTGGACAAAGGCCAGGTGGTGTTTCACGACATCAGCTTTGTAGAGGCCACGCCGCGCTATGACAAGAAAAACAAGCTGGCGGTACACATTGAGCTGACCGACTTCTCGGTGTACTACAACCAAGGCGCTGCCGACGCAGCCATAGCCGCCATGAAAGAGGGCAAAAGCGAGGTGGTGTGTGAGCAGGGGCAGCTGTACAAGGTGAATAAAAACAAAGACGGTATCGTCTCCAAAGTCAAACTCACCAAGCACTGGACCGACTGGGTGGACTACTGGGCGGTGGACTTTGACTATTTGCAGCGCAAAGAGATTATCAAAGTGCCTGTAGGCGCTGGGCTGGGGGCTGGCGCTTCGCTAGAAGGCTTTGAGCTGCCGCAGGGAGAGCTGGCGCTACCTGAGTTTGAAGAGCGCTGGACGGGCGGCTATATTTTTGAAAACGAATGGCAAAGCTTTTGCACCCGGCAAAACCGCGACCTGGAGCTGGCCACTGTACTGCACACCTATGACCGCCCGGGGCGCTACACCGTGGCGGTGAAGGTGATTGATATTTTTGGCAACGACACCATGACCCTGGTGCCTGTGAATGTGGGTTAAGCGCCGACTGCTATGAAAAATCGGCCACTTGGAGCAATATTAAAACCAAGTATCCGATCTGGATCGTCCGCGGCCTGATCGCACCATCAAAACCGAAGATTTTGAGCTGGGCCGCTCGGTCAGCCGCTGCTATCGCAACCGCCGCATTGGTGAGTTTTTGAAAGAGCTGGATCTGACCGAAGGTCGCTCTATCGGTGTGCCCAAGATTCTCAAATCCATGGCTGCTAACGGCTCGCCTGCGCCTCAGTTTGAAACCGATGACGACCGCTTAGCCTGCGTCATCCGCTTGCCGCACGTCCTACCGGGGCAGTCACCACGGAAGTCACCACGGAAGTCACCACGGAAGTACGCCGGGGAAGTCACCGGGGAAGTACGCCGGGTGTTGCTGGCCGTGCTTCAGGCGCCTGTCAACGTGGATGCACAAGATTTAGTCGCTGTAGCGTGGCTTTTCATGCCGGATTTTCCATGCCATCTAGCGCAGTCGCCAATTAAGCGCCATAATTAGCGCTAATTTAGGAGCTAAGCATGGAAGCCATTTTTGCCGATGTGATGATCAGCATGTCTGAGTTCAAAAAGAACCCGGCGGCGGTTTTGCGTGAGGCCAACAGCCGCCCGGTGGCGGTGCTAAACCACAACAAAGCCGCGTTTTACATGATTGAGCCCGCCCTGTTTGAGGCTATGCTGGAGGAGCTGTCCGACCAGGAGCTGGGCCGTACCGTGTTGGCTCGCATGGGTGAGCGGGCCCAGGCGATAGAGGTGGATATCGATGCCATCTAAGGCCGCTGCGCCGGTACGCAAACACAAGTACCGATTGCAGTTTGTGCCCAGTGCCTGGGCTGAATGGCAAAAGCTGGATGGCTCGGTCAAAGAGCCGATGCGCAAGCTGCTCAAGAAGCGGCTGGACAACCCCCACGTGCCCGGCGCGGCGCTGCACGGAGCGCTGGCGGGGCATTACAAAATCAAACTCAACAAACAAGGCTACCGGCTGGTGTATGGCGTGCAGGATGATGTATTGATCGTCATGGTGATGGCGGTGGACAAGCGGGAAGACAGCGTGGTGTACCAGTCCGCCATGGGGCGGGTGTCTGAAAAAATGGCCGAGCTGGCCAAAGCAGTTCAAAAACGGCTCAAGCAATGAAGCCAAGCCTTCATTTGTTGCCCTTCCATCGTGCTGAGCTGGTGTTGCGGAGCTTTCCGAAGCCAGACCGCTCTGTGGGGGTGCCCAAAATATGCAAGGCCATGGCTGCGAACGGTTCGCCTGCGCCCCGGTTTGAAACCGATGACGACCGCTTGGCCTGTGTCATCCGCTTGCCTGTCCATTTGCTCGCCACACGCCCCACCAGGGAAGTCACCGGGGAAGTTCAGCGACTGATGCGCGGCATGCAAGTTGAGATGTCTCGCCAGCAAATGCAGGATGCACTGGTACTCAAGCACGAAGACCATTCATGCAGCAGCAAGCAACGCTACCGACTGACCGCAAAAGGTCAACAATGGTTAGCGCGCCATGAGATACGCCAACCATAAAATATCTATGATGGTCAAACTGTTTGATCACCCATGACCGCCAAGCAAGCCCAGACTGGGGTGGAGAGTATGGCATACCCGTTGGCTGCGTTACAGGCTGAAAATGCCCGTCTAGTGGCATTGTTAAAGGCTAGCGGCATCGATTGGCGACAGCCGCCAGATGCTGAGGCGACATTGCCTATCTCCAAAGAAATCGAACCATCGAAACTCAGCACACCCGAGAAGGTCGCACTCTTTCGCCGCCTGTTCCATGGCCGCGCCGATGTGTACCCGATCCGTTGGGAAAGCAAAACCAGTGGCAAATCCGGCTACGCACCCGCCTGTGCTAACGAGTGGCGTGCGGGTGTCTGCGAGAAGCCGCGCATCAAGTGCGGGGATTGTGGGAACAGGGTTTTGATACCGCTGACAGATGCGATTATGTACGACCATCTTGCAGGTGAACACACGGTGGGCGTATACCCACTGCTGGCAGACGATACCTGCCATTTCTTGGCGGTCGATTTTGATGATGAACAGTGGCGTGACGATGTGCAGGCTTTCGCGCAGTCGTGCATTGAACTGGGCGTGCCAGTAGCGTTGGAGATATCGCGCTCTGGCAATGGCGCACACGCGTGGGTGTTTTTTGCAACGCGTGTGTCTGCGCGTGATGCCCGCCGGTTGGGCACGGCCATCATCAGCCACACCTGCGCTCGCACGCGGCAGCTCAAGCTGGCATCCTATGACCGACTTTTCCCTAACCAAGACACCATGCCCAAAGGTGGATTTGGTAATCTGATCGCGTTGCCATTGCAAAAGAAGGCTCGGGAGAACGGCTGTAGCGTGTTTGTAGATGCGGCATTGCATCCGTACCCAGACCAGTGGGTATTTTTAGCGTCCATCGCACCGATGCCTGCGCAGGATATTGAGCCGACTATCCTGCGTGCGACCGGAGGCATGCATCCGCTGGATGTTACCTTTATCGAGCAGGAAGACCATCAGGAACCGTGGAAGCGCCCGGTATCGTTGGCCGCAAAATTGGGCGATGCCATGCCAAAGTCACTGAGCTTGACTTTGGCTAATCTGGTGTATTTTGAGAAGGCGCATGTGCCGCAAGCCTTAGCGAACCGCTTGATCCGTCTGGCAGCTTTTCAGAATCCCGAGTTTTACAAGGCGCAGGCCATGCGCTTGTCGGTGTGGGACAAACCGCGCGTGATTGGCTGCGCAGCGAATTACCCCCGGCATATTGCGCTGCCTCGCGGCTGTTTGGATGCGGCCAAAGACTTGTTGCGCAGCAACGGCATTGCGTGTGAAGTGAAGGATGAACGCTATGAAGGACAGCATATTGACATCGGCTTTTCTGGGACGCTCAGACCCGATCAACATGCGGCCGTTACCGCGATGCTGCAACACGACGCTGGGGTATTGTGTGCTCCCACGGCTTTTGGCAAGACTGTTATTGCCGCCGCGCTCATCGCGCAACGTGGCATCAACACTTTAGTGCTGGTGCACCGCACCGAGTTGCTCAAGCAATGGCAAGAACGCTTGCAAGCATTTTTAGGTAGGGGCAAGGACGTGGTGGGAACGATGGGTGGCGGCAAAGCCAAGCCGACAGGCAAGATCGACATTGCGGTGATGCAGTCGCTGTCGCGCCAAGGGGTGGTTAATGAATTGGTGGAAAACTACGGGCATGTCATCGTTGATGAATGCCATCACATTGGTGCGGTGTCGTTTGACGGGATTCTCAAGCGCGTCAAGGCCAAATATGTGCTGGGACTCACCGCCACACCCATCCGCCGTGATGGCCAGCAACCCATTATCTTTATGCAATGTGGGCCGCTCAAGCACACTGCAGCCAAGGCTGCGAGTGCTCCGCAGGACTTGGTGGTGGTGCCGCACTTGCTGAGTGCAAAAATAGATTTGCCAAGTGACTCTGGGATTCAGGACGTGTTTCGTCACCTTGCCAACAATACCAGTCGCACTAACGCCATAGCCACCGATGTAATAGCAGCCTATCGCGAAGGCCGTAAAGTGCTGGTGTTGACCGAGCGTATCGAACATCTGGCAGCCCTAGCCGCACAATTGGCAGGTCATGTCGAAAAGCCGTTTACTTTGCACGGGCGCATGTCGAAGAAGCAGCGCTGCGCATTGGTCGATGCGTTAAACGAGCTACCCCCTGATACACCACGCGTGTTGCTGTCTAGTGGCAAACTGGTTGGCGAGGGCTTTGACCACGCCCCACTAGACACACTGGTCTTGGCCATGCCCATTTCATGGAAAGGTACGCTGCAACAGTATGCAGGACGCTTGCACCGTGAACTTGCTTCCAAGACAGATGTGCGAATCATCGACTTTGTAGATGCTGGCCATCCTGCATTGCTGCGGATGTGGGATAAGCGGCAAAGTGGGTATCGGGATATGGGCTACAGGGTAAGTTAGCGCGGCATCGGAGATTGCCAGTCAATAAGCGGCTATTGAACACGGGTTAGCGAGAGTGTCTTTGTGGTTCGTAAGCGCTCATAATTTGCTTCAGAATC
>JAYVDN010000083.1:0-5479 GCA_043749385.1 Polaromonas sp. | reverse complement strand
CGCCCGACGCATAGCGCCCTCACCCCGGCCCTCTCCCGCCAGCGGGAGAGGGGGTAAAACAGGCTCTTTTTCTTGACGTACTGTGCCAACGGGAATTCCCGGCGGATCAGGAAGTCTGAAGTTACCGGGGCAAGCGGTGAACTGCGGCTTCCAGGCCAGGCGGACCTATTGGGAAAACATCAGTTGTCGGCTAAAAACAAGCTTTGCAGGTCGCTTAAAAAATCCATGCCACGCGTAGTGGGTTTGACGCTGACAAAGTCGCGCTCTATCAAGCCCTTGCTTTCCGCCTCTGCCAAACCTTTTTGGATGGCGGTGATGGCCAGGCCCGTGCGGTCGCTGAAGTCTTGCAACTTGAAGCCTGCCGTGAGGCGCAGGGCATTGAGCATGTACTCGAAGGGCAGGTCAGCGCGGGGTACTTCGGTGTCTTGCACGATGGCGCCTGAGGCGCTTACAGCGTCTCCAGCTGAAGCGCTCGGCATAGATCCTTTCAATGCGACCGCGCCTGATGGGCTGAGGGCTGCGATGCCATGACTGGCCGTAGTTGCAGATCCTGCGTCAAGCGCAGGCGACTTGTCGCCCGAAGTATCTGCGAGCTTGCCCTCCACACCCAACGCTTTGTCCATATACAGCTGCGGGTCGCGCGCCCGCACCTGGCGTACCACGCGGTGGGCGAAGCTGAGCTTGCTGTGCGCGCCTGCCCCAATACCCAGGTAGTCACCAAACTGCCAGTAATTGGTGTTGTGCCAGCACTGGAAGCCCTTTTTCGCGAAGGCGCTGACCTCGTAGCGGGCCATGCCCTGCGCCGTGGTCAGCTCAATAATGCGGTCCAGCATGTCGTAGGCCGTGTCGTCTTCAGGCACCTGCGGCGGGAACTTGGCGAAGTAGGTGTTGGGCTCTATCGTCAGGTGGTAGATGCTGATATGCGGTGGCTTGAAACTCAGCGCAGTTTGAATGTCTTGCTCGCATTGGGCCACGGTTTGGCCGGGCAATGCGTACATGATGTCAAGGTTAAACGCTTCAAAATTAGCAGCAGCTTCCGCAACAGCCTCCTTGGCTTGCGCGCTGTCATGCACTCGTCCCAGGGCTTTGAGGTGCTCGTCGTTGAAGCTTTGCACGCCGATGGACAGGCGGTTGACACCGGCTGCGCGAAAAGCTTTGAAGCGGTCTTTTTCAAACGTGCCGGGGTTGGCTTCCATGGTGATTTCGCAATCAGGATCGAGCTTGACGCGGGCGCGCACTGCGCCCAACAATTGGTCTATCGATTGGGGCGAGAACAAGCTGGGCGTACCGCCACCGATGAAGATACTGTGCACTGGGCGGCCCCAGATGAGAGGCAGCGACGCGTCCAGGTCCGCTACTAATGCGTCAAGGTAGCGCTGCTCGGTGGCTTGGCTAAGCTGGCCACCTTTGGACTCATGCGAATTGAAGTCGCAATAGGGGCATTTTTTAATGCACCACGGCAGGTGAATGTAGAGCGCCAGTGGTGGCAGGCTGGGCAGTTGCAGCAGGCCGGGGCGCATGTAGTGTTGGATGTCTTTCATGCGCAGTAGTCCCCTACCACGCGACGAAGTGGGGTCAGAGCAAAATTTCGTACTGGCGCTACTACCCTTCGGAAAAATTGTCGTCCTGAATTTTGATCTGACCCCATTTCGGCGCTTATCCCATTTGCTCAAGCCAATGTGCGCGGATCAGCTCCACCATCTGGCGTGCGGATTGCCCACGGTGGCTGATAGCGTTTTTTTGCGTTGGGTCTAGCTGCGCCATGGTCATTCCGAGCGACGGGATGAACATCACCGGGTCAAATCCGAACCCCTGTGTACCGATAGCCACGTGCGTAATCTCACCTTGCACGCGCCCCACGGCAATCAAGGGCTCGGGGTCGAACTCTGAGCGCACTGCGACGATGGTGCTGACCATTTTTGCGCGGCGGTTGGGCTCATTGGCCATGTGCTCCAGCACAGCGCGGCGGTTGTTGTCGTCGCTTTTTTCGTACCCGTGCTGTACGCAATAGTAGGCGGTGTCTACGCCGGGCAGGCCACCCCAGGCATCAATGCACAGGCCGGCATCGTCGGCTATGGCACTCAATCCGGTGTGTTTTGCGGCGTTGCGCGCTTTGGTCAGAGCATTTTCTACAAATGTTTTGTAAGGCTCTGGCGCTTCGGGCACGCCCAGCGTACCCTGGGCAATCAACTCCACGCCCAGTGGCGCAAACAGTGGCAAGAGTTCAGCCAGTTTGCCCAAGTTGTTCGATGCGAGCACGATTTGCATGTTGAAAACCACTATTTACGATGTCAAATCAGGCTGTAGGCCAATAGAATATCGCGGGAGCAGCTATTATTTAAATAGTGCATTTTTTTGCATGGCGATCAATTCGCCAATGCCTTTTTCAGCCAACAGCAGCAGCGCGTCCATCTCTTTGCGCGAAAACGCCGCCCCTTCTGCGGTGCCTTGCACCTCGATATAGTGGCCCGCGCCCGTCATCACCACATTCATGTCGGTGTCGCAGGCAGAGTCTTCGGTGTATTCCAAATCCAGCAGTGGCGTGCCCTGCACGATGCCTACCGAGATGGCGGCTACGCTCTGGGTGATGGGCGATTCGGTTAGCTTGCCTTCTTTGATCAGCTTGTTGACTGCATCTTGCGCAGCCACAAAGGCACCGGTGATGCTGGCGGTGCGCGTGCCGCCGTCGGCCTGGATCACGTCGCAGTCCAGCGAGATGGTGCGCTCGCCCAACTTCTTGAGGTCAAACACCGCCCGCAGGCTGCGGCCAATCAGGCGTTGGATTTCTTGCGTGCGGCCGCTTTGCTTGCCTTTGGCCGCCTCACGGCTGGAGCGGGTGTGCGTAGCACGCGGCAGCATGCCGTACTCCGCCGTCACCCAGCCCTCGCCACTGCCTTTTTTGTGCGGCGGCACACGGTCTTCTACGCTGGCGGTGCACAGCACCTTGGTATGGCCAAACTCAATCAGCACCGAGCCCTCGGCGTGGATGGTATAGCCACGGGTGATTTTGACGGGGCGCAACTGGTTGGCGGCGCGGTGTTCGGAGCGTTGGAAAGTGGTCATAAGGATTGTGAAGGAGGGAAATGAAGTCAGGACGCAGAGGGAGCAAAAGTTACGCAAGACGCAAAAGGAATACAAAAATAAGACAACTAAAAAATAGCAATTCCGCCCAATAGGATAAAAAAATACTTGCTTGGTATCGATATTTTTTTGGTTTCTTTTTTGCGTCTTTTGCGTAACTTTTGCGTCCTCTGCGTCCGGAAGTTTGGTTTTAAAACCTCAAGCAAGGACTAAATTTTCTTAGCCGCACTACGGCGAATCGCCTCGTTGATTTCGGCAATCGAGCGCTCAATGGCCGCGTCGTCCAAATCGTCCACCATGGTGTCGAGCACGCCCGCCTGGATGGTCGAGGCAAACACGCCATCGCTGATGCTGTCTGTAGAGATGCTGCGTGTAGCCTCAAAGGCATCAGGGGTTTCCCACTGCATAGCAATCACGGTCACGTTGTCGCAGTGCTCGCCGCCATTGCGCAGGCCCATCTCCACCAAATCGGGCACGGCGTTGGCGACAGCGCCTTTGGAGAGTTGCAACACGATGTCGGCATCGCTCACGGTACCCCACAGGCCATCAGAGCACAACAGCATGCGGTCGCCTTGCTCCAATGGCGTGGGGCCAGCCACGTCAAACACGGGTTTAGTGGGCGAGCCCAAGCAGGTGAACAAAATATTGCGGTTGAGCTTGTCCATGCGGATGATGCCTGCCGCGTGCTGCTCCAGGTAAGAATGGTCGCGCGTGCGAACCACCAGCTCGTTATCACGCACCAGGTACAGACGCGAATCACCGCAATGGATCCAGGTAGCCGCACCGCCCTGCACGATGCAGGCCACAAAGGTAGTGCGCGGCGTGTCCAGCATGCCTTTTTCACTGGCGTAACGGATGATTTGGTGGTGTGCGGCCAGCAGGGCTGAGGTTAAAAAACCTGCCACGTCTTTGATGATGGGGCGGGCTTCCTTTTGGTACAGCGCCGAGACGGTTTGCAGCGCCAACTGTGCGGCTACTTCGCCCTCTGGGTGGCCACCCATACCGTCGGCCAGCACAAACAGGCCTGACTCACGGGTGTAGCAGTAGCCCATGCGGTCTTCATTTTTTTCGCGGCCACCTTTGCGGCTGACTTGGAATACAGAGAATTTCATGTTGTTATGTTTCTACTTACCAAAGCCCGTAGCTTTGCCGACCGCTTTTTTAGTGTCCGTCATCATGTTGTCAAACTGCATGCGCATTTTCTCGCCTACAGACAGCTTGGTGTAACGACGTTCGTTCTCTTGGCTGAGCTCTTTTTGCAATGCAAACACGCTTTGCGGGCGCGACAGAGGGTCTAGCGACATGCACCACTCCACCACCTCGATCAGGTTGTCGGAGTACACCCCGCGCAGGCGCGACAGCGCCAGCGACAAACGGTCTTTTTCCAGGCGCTGCGGGGCGTCGTTAGGCGGATAGCCCTGCATGGTGGCGTAAATGCAAGCGCCAATGGCATAGATATCGGTCCACGGACCCATTGAGGAGTCGCGCCGGTACATCTCGGGCGCAGCGAAGCCAGGCGTGTACATGGGGCGGATAAAATTACCTTCTTTGCTCAGCACTTCGCGCGCAGCGCCAAAGTCGATCAGCACGGCTTTATTCTCGTCGGTGACAAAGATATTGGCCGGCTTGATGTCCAGGTGCAGCATTTTGTGCTGGTGCACGATACGCAGGCCGCGCAAAATTTCGTCAAACAGGCTGCGAATGGTGGATTCGCGGAAAACCTTTTGTTTTTTCAGCTCGCGCGCGGTGATGATGAAGTCTTGCAGGGTCGCACCCTCCAGATAGTTCATCACCATGTATACGGTTTCGTTCTCGCGGAAGAAGTTCAGCACGCTCACCACAGAGGGGTGAGAGATTTGCGCCAGTGAGCGGCCTTCTTCAAAAAAGCTTTTCAAGCCCAGGCGATACAACGACAATTTGTCCGGCTGCACCTGCGGCAACAACTCGCCGGGAGCGCGCGTGGCCAAGGACGAGGGCAGGTATTCTTTAACGGCAATCTGCTGGCCTTCGTTGTCCACGGCCAGATACACCACCCCAAAACCACCCGAAGACACCTTGCGTACAACGCGGTAACCGCCAATCACGGTGTCGGGTGGAAGGGATGCGGGCTTAACCTTTGACATAATCGCTGATAACGCTTCAATCTGTTTTCAAGCCCTTGGCATGTGCCCAGGGCTGTACAACGCGCTTTATTGCCTTACAAATGTTTGTTTTGATGGGGTAGGAACCTAACTTATGCCAGTTTACAGCATGACGGGCTATGCCAGCGTGCAAACGTCCCACACATCCGCCGAACCGCTAGAGAGCCCCCGCACTGTGGTGGACACCCCACGCATCGGGCTGGAAATTCGCTCGGTGAACAGCCGGTTTTTAGACCTGAGCTTCAAACTGTCTGACG
>JAYVDN010000082.1:0-3443 GCA_043749385.1 Polaromonas sp. | reverse complement strand
GTTTGCAGCGCATAGGCGCAGCCGCCAATGCTGCGAAAAATAACGTGATTTTGGGCAAGCTGGAGGGCAACAACCCGGCCGGCAGTGTGAAGGATCGTCCGGCGCTGTCGATGATTGCGCGGGCGCAGGAGCGCGGCGATATCAAGCCAGGTGACACCTTGATTGAAGCCACCTCGGGCAATACCGGGATTGCGCTAGCCATGGCGGCAGCGATCAAGGGCTATTGCATGGTGTTGATCATGCCGGAAGACCTCTCCATCGAGCGGGCGCAGACCATGAAGGCGTTTGGCGCGGAGTTGATACTTACCCCCAAGAGCGGCGGCATGGAGTATGCGCGCGACCTGGCCGACAAAATGCAGCTAGAGGGCAAGGGCCGGGTGCTAGACCAATTTGCTAACCAGGACAATCCGCGCATCCACTACGAGACGACGGGGCCCGAGATATGGGAGCAAACCGGCGGCAAAGTCACGCATTTTGTCAGCGCCATGGGCACGACGGGTACGATCACCGGGGTGTCGAAGTATTTGAAAGAGAAAAACCCGCAGGTTCAGATCATCGGCGCGCAACCTAGCGAAGGCTCTCGCATTCCGGGTATCCGCAAATGGCCGCAAGAATATTTGCCCAAAATTTACGACCCCAAGCATGTGGACGAGCTGGTGTATGTAAGCCAGCAAGACGCCGAAGACATGTGCCGCCAGATGGCGCGCGAGGAAGGTATTTTTGCTGGCATATCGGCCGCTGGGGCCTGCTGGGTGGCCCAAGAAGTGGCGGCGCGCAGCAAAGATGCGGTGATCGTATTTATTGTTTGTGACCGTGGCGACCGCTATCTGTCCACTGGCGTTTTTCCAGCGTGATAAGTGCTCGAAGAACCCCTTATTTTTATAACGAATGAGCCGCTAGCCCAATAGAATATCGCGGGAGCAGCTATATAAATAGTAGCTTATAGATACCCATTTATGAACCCTTCACCACAGTTTTGTCCGCAGTGCGCAACACCACTGCAAATGATCACCGCCCAAGAAGACGCTGGCGACGTGCAGCGCCTGCGCTGCCCGGCCTGCAACTGGACGCACTGGAACAACCCCACACCGGTGCTGGCGGCGATCGTGGAGTACGAAGGGCAAATCTTGCTGGCGCGCAATGCGGCCTGGCCTGGCAAACGGTTTGCATTGGTCACCGGTTTTATGGAAGCCGGTGATACACCCACCGGGGGCATTGCACGCGAAGTGAAGGAAGAAACCAACCTCGATTGCAGCGAGGTCAACCTGGTAGGTGCGTACGAGTTTATGCGCATGAACCAAGTCATCATTGCCTACCATGTGGTGGCGCACGGAGAGATAAAACTATCGCCTGAGCTGGCTGAATACAAGCTGTACGACTATGACAAAGTTAAATGCTGGGCGGCAGGTACGGGCTACGCCCTGGCCGACTGGTTGCGCGGCAAGGGGATCGAGCCGCAGTTTATAGACCTTGTGGCGCGATCATAGTAGACTTAACGCCTGTCAAACCGTTGAAAAGGCTCTTTTTAGAGAACACACGCATATGGAAATTAGCAAAGAACTCGATACCCGTGGCCTGAACTGCCCACTGCCCATCCTGAAGGCCAAAAAAGCTTTGGGTGAGCTGGCCAGTGGTGAGCTGCTCAAGGTGGTGGCTACCGATGCGGGTTCGGTACGCGACTTTCAAGCTTTTGCCAAACAAACCGGCAATGAGTTGATAGAGCAGCAGAACATTGGTGTGGAGTTCATCCACATCTTGCGCCGCCGCTAATGAGCCAAAGAGCGCTATTCAACGCTTAGCGCTTAGCCCAATACTGCGCAAACTCCGCACCCACCTCGGGGTGCTGCAAGGCCAGCTCCACGGTGGCCTGTAAAAAACCTTGCTTGCTACCACAATCGTAGCGCTTACCTTCATACTGGTACGCGTACACGGGCTGATGACCTATCAGCGCGGCAATACCATCGGTGAGTTGAATCTCCCCACCTACACCCTTGGGCTGTGCGCGGACAGATGCAAACACCTCGGGCGTGAGCACATAACGCCCTGCCACACCCCAATGGGAGGGCGCAGCCTCAGGCGCTGGTTTTTCTACAAACCGGTCTAGTTGCATCAGGCGCTCACCCACCAGCTGCCCACCCACCATGCCGTAGCGGCGGGTATGCTCAGGCGGCACCTCCTGCACGGCCACCATGCAGCCACGCTGCGCCACTGGCAGGCCCTCGAAGTGCTGCACCATTTGGCCCAGCACGCCCCGCTCTGCGCTGGGGCCGACCATCAAATCGTCTGCCAGCAGCACGGCGAAGGGGCTGGCACCCACCAAATGCTCGGCGCACAGCACGGCATGGCCCAATCCCAAGGAGCGCGGCTGGCGCACGTAAGAGCAGTCCATGTCGCTAGGCTGCACCGAGCGCACCAGGCTGAGCAGCGCGTGTTTGCCTGCTGCTTCCAGTTCGGCTTCCAGCTCGTAGGCGGTGTCAAAATGGTCTTCAATCGCACGCTTGTTGCGCCCGGTGACGAAAATCATATGCCGAATGCCCGCCGCGTAAGCCTCCTCGACGGCGTATTGGATCAAAGGTTTGTCCACCACAGGCAGCATTTCTTTGGGCTGTGCCTTGGTAGCAGGCAAAAAGCGCGTGCCAAGCCCCGCCACTGGAAACACGGCTTTTGTAATACGGGATGCTACAGATGGGCGGTTTGACATAGACAGATAGGCTTTACAAAGCTAAAGTACACATACAATCGTCAGGGTCATTCACAAATATCTGTGAACGGCGAATAACCACATCGTAGCTTGCTTTGGACATCTTACTGCTTGAATCACTGATACCTGAGGCCATGGCATGGTTAGAGGCCAGGCACAGCGTGCTGTACCGCCCGCAGCTTGTCCATGACGAGCGGGCGCTGCGGCACTCGACAGACAGTGTTCGCGCTATTGTGGTGCCCAACCGAGTGCTTGTGAACCAAGAGTTTTTAGAATTTGCACCACACCTCGAAGTGGTGGCCCGCATGCAGGTAGGTACCGACAATATTGATCTGGAAGCATGCCGTGATCGAGATATCAAAGTGCTGCAAGCGCGCAGTGCCAATGTGCGGGCCAATGCAGAGTTTTTAGTAGGCTCTCTGCTCTTGCTCTACCGCCAAGGTATTTTGGAAGCTGTGAGACCAGCCTCCAGTGCACCCAGCGCCCCTGGCACACTCGCTGGCAAGGTTCACACGCCCGCGCCCCTCTTGGGCCGCGAGATCAACGGCTCTACGATTGGAATGCTGGGCATTGGTCCGGCGGCCAGTGTGCTGGCAGGACTGCTTAGCGGCATGGGTGCACGCCTGATCGGTTACGACCCGGCTTTGCATCACAGCTCACCGATTTGGCAGCAAATGCGTGTACAGCCCGTGAGCTTGGTGGAAATGATGAGCACCGCCGACGCGGTGTCGGCACAGATGCT
>JAYVDN010000081.1:0-3531 GCA_043749385.1 Polaromonas sp. | reverse complement strand
TCAGCCCGCGTGCTGTCTGACGCACTGGCCAAGGTCACCAAACAGTCGGTGGTGGTGGACAACAAGGGGGGAGGCAGCGGCAACGTGGCCTACCAAGCGGTGGCGCGCGCCACGCCCGACGGCTACACCCTGCTCAACTCCTACTCTGCCTACCATGTGGGCAACCCCAACCTCAACACCAAGCTGCCCTGGGCGCAAAAAGACTTTGTACCCGTGGCTCTCATCACCGTAGCCACCAACGTGATCGCCGTGCACCCCTCGGTGCCCGCCAACAACCTGGGCGAGTTCATCACCTACCTGCGCGCTAACCCTGGCAAGCTCAGCTACGCCAGCCAGGGCAGCGGCTCGCTGTCCCACATCGGCACAGAGATGTTCAAGCTGCAAACTAAAACCAGCATGGTGCACATCCCTTACCGTGGCTCTGGCCCCGCGCTGCAAGACGTGCTCTCGGGCCAGGTACAGGTGTTTATCACCACGCCGCCCTCGGTGATGGGGCAGATCCAGGCAGGCAAGCTCAAAGGCCTGGCCACCGCAGGCAAGGCCCGCCACCCTGGCCTGCCTAATGTGCCAACGACGGCTGAAGCAGGTTTGAACGGGTTTGAACTGGAAGCGTGGGTCGGCATCTTCGCGCCTGCGGGCACACCAGCCGATGTCGTCAGCGCGCTGACCGGCCAGATCAAAGCCGCCCTGGAACTGCCGGAGACCAAAACCCGCGCCGACGGCGCAGGCATAGAGCTGCGCTACCAGCCCCCGACAGCGCTTGACGCCCTGGTGAAAAAAGACACCGAGTTCTGGGCCAAGACGATCAAGTCGGCAGGTATTACGGCAGAATAAACCTATGCACAACAGCCCAACCCACACCATCCTCATCACCGGCTCTGCCGGCTACATTGGCTCGCACACCATTTTGGCCTTGCTGGCCCAAGGCTACCGCGTGCTGGGGGTGGATAACCATTGCAACAGCTCCCAGAAGGTGTACGGGCAGATCAAAAAATTAGCCAATGCGGTATCGCCGAATTTGGCCGACCAGTTTACTCATGCAGTGGTCGATGTGCGCGACGAGGCTGCGCTGGGTGCGCTGCTGCTGGCGCACCCCGTGCAAGCTTGCATCCATTTTGCGGCCCTCAAAGCGGTGGGCGAATCTACACAGATGCCACTGCAATACCTGCACAACAACATGGTAGGCCTGTTGGCCGTGCTGAACGTACTACAAGCCAACAAAGTGCGCACGCTGGTCTTCAGCTCGTCTGCTACCGTCTATGGCAACCCCGAATTTGTGCCCTTGACGGAAGCCGCGCGCTTGCAAGCCGTGTCGCCGTACGGCCTGACCAAGCTGATGGGCGAGCAGGTGCTGGATGAATTGATTGCTCTGAGCGGTCGCAGCGGCTCGGCCCAGGCCGATGCATGGCGCATTGGCATCTTGCGCTACTTCAACCCCGTGGGGGCGCACGAGAGCGGCGAAATTGGCGAGCACCCCCAAGGTTCGCCTAACAACCTGATGCCCTACGTGACCCAAACCGCTGCTGGCCAACGCGAACTGCTTACCATCCACGGGGACGACTACCCTACCCCTGACGGCACCGGCGTGCGCGACTACATCCATGTGCAAGACCTGGCCGAAGGGCATGTGGCGGCGCTGCGCAAGCTCTTGTCTACGGCGGGCAGTTTTACGGTCAATTTAGGCACCGGGCGCGGCACCAGCGTGAAAGAGTTGGTCACTGCGTTTGAGCAGGTCAACCGCATCAAGGTAGCGCACAAGATCGGCCCGCGCAGGCCGGGCGATGTGGCCGAGTGCTATGCCGATGCCTCCCTGGCCAACCGTCTGCTGGGCTGGCAGGCCAAGCGCACGGTGCAGGACATGTGCCGTGACGCGTGGCATTGGCAAAGCAAGTACCCCCGCGGGTTTGAATAGCGCGAGGCCCACACTCTTCGCTCCGGCGCTGCATTTATTGCAGCATAAAGGTCTCATACTCCAGCCGGGCCAGTTTGCGCTCCAGTATCAATAACGCCAACACCAAGGTACACAGCAGCGCCAGTGCAAAGCCATAGCCGTAAAACACGGCACCCAGGTACAAGGTAGCTACCGAAAAAGCGATGTTAAGCACCGACAGCACGCCCACCACCACCAACACCAAAAGGCGTTTGTCGAGGTAGAAAAATACATTCATCATGGCCAACAGGGCTACTTGCAAACTGGCGGAAACGGCTTGCACATAAAACAGGGGCAAGTACAGCTGGCTGATTTGCAACTTATCAAAAATGGTTGGCGCAAATACGATCACGACCAGCACCGACAACGTTTGCACCTTGATGATTTCAAACAAGCCCTGACGGATGGCGTCCACCATGCCATCGCGCATCTGCGCAATTTGCTCCAGGCTGCCGCCCTTGCGCACAGCACCGTAGAACTTGTCATACCACTCGACAAAGTCGGTTTCAAAACGCACCAAAAACACCGCCATACCGGGAATGATGGACAGATACGCCAAGAACACGGGCAGGTCGTAGATCACGCTGGCACGCAGTGGCCCGATCACATGGATGCTGGTGTCTGGGTAGATCCAAAATACGATTTTATCGGCCCAGATACCAAAGTTAAACAGCGCGCCCACCCAGATCAAGGTGGGGTACATGGCCCCGGGCTTGAAGCAGTCAAAACTGATCATGCGCGGCATGGGAAAGCTGCGCACCACGATGAACATCATGCCCATCAGCATCAAAAACTGCCCTGCGATATAGCCCGCCAGCAGCCCCTCCAAGCCCTGCCCGCGCAGCGCGTAGGCCAGCACCACGCTCAGGGTGTAGCCCATGGCAAACAGGCCTACAATGGTTTTAAAGAACTTTAAACCACTCATGAAAATGGTGGCCACCCACACGAGGGACATGGTCACAAACCCGCAACCCATCAGCACCCGGTAGAGCACTGATTCATCGCGAAAAGCCGTGAACGCCAGCACGATGGAAAGCAGCCCGCCCAGGGTGTTGACCACCAGAATGACTCCGGCAAAATTAGGCAATATCGCGTCGAGTTTGAGCTCAAACATACGGTCACTCACCCAGCGGGTAAACGCTAGCTGCACAAACCCAGTACCAATCAAAGTGCTCATAATCAGGTACGTTACGCTCACCTGGAACTGCGTAATCATGCCCTCGGACACCGATGCGTTAAGCGAGATCAGGCCGATCGCGACCAGGCCCAAAATGGACAATACCCAGGGCCCCGAGCTGATCAGGCCCGCATAGCCGTAGGCCTGCACCAGCCCAATATAGCTGTCGCGCTTGAGCAGTTTGCGTAGTTCGAAACCAATACCGGCCATAGGTTTACAGCGCTGGCCAGCCGGTAAAGTCTGGCGTGTCGGCACGCTCGCCGGCCAACGCACGCCTGTACACCTCGCCGTAGCGGGCAAACATCAGCGGATGGGTGTAGAACTTGTTCACGCGCTCCACCCCGGCTTTGGACGCGGCCTGCCATTTGGCATCGTCGGTGAAAAAACTCAGGATTGATTCCGCAAGCGCCTGCGGGTCGGCAAT
>JAYVDN010000080.1:0-17631 GCA_043749385.1 Polaromonas sp. | reverse complement strand
GGCACCGTGTTGCGACGAAGCAACCGTGAGAATTTACGTGCTTCTGGCTACGTGGTCTACCTACGCTCTAGCCCGGAAGAGGTCTTCAAGCGCTTACGCAATGATCGCAATCGACCGTTATTGCAGGTAGGTGACCCCTTGCAGCGTTTGCGTGATCTGTTTGCCGTGCGTGATCCTTTGTACCGCGAAACAGCGCATTTTGTTGTGGAAACTGGGCGGCCGTCGGTGGCTACGATGGTGAATATGATTGTGATGCAGCTTGAGCTGGCGGGCGTGTTGCCTAACAATCCATGCGGCGAGCCCTAGTATTTCAAATTGCAGCGCAGACAGTGTAGGCAGTGCTGCACAGGCAAAGCGCAGATAAGCTGAATTCGCCTATTTCTACGCCGATAATCTGGGTGTGAATACCAGCTCCCCACCCCACCATAGCCTGAACATTGCGCTCGGCGAGCGCTCCTACCCTATAGTCATTGGCTCGGGGTTGTTTGACCAAGCCCTTACCTATTCAGCTTTGCCCAGCGCGCACTCGGCATTGATTGTCACCAACACCGCCGTGGCACCGCTGTATGGGCATCGCTTGGGACAAGTCTTGCACAGCAAATACGCCAAAGTTCACACAGTGGTGTTGCCCGATGGCGAGGCGTATAAAACTTGGCAAACGCTCAACCTGATCTTTGATGCGCTTTTAACCCATGGTTGTGACCGCAAAACAGTGCTGTTTGCCTTAGGTGGTGGGGTAGTGGGCGATATGACAGGGTTTGCCGCTGCCAGCTACATGCGTGGAGTGCCGTTCGTGCAAGTGCCTACCACCTTGCTGGCGCAGGTAGATTCGTCAGTGGGGGGTAAGACGGCGATTAACCATCCACTGGGTAAAAACATGATCGGGGCGTTTTACCAACCGATGCTGGTGGTGTGCGACTTGGATACGCTCACTACGCTGCCTGCGCGGGAGATGTCCGCTGGGCTAGCTGAGGTAATCAAGTACGGGCCGATAGCGGACATGGCGTTTATGGCTTGGCTAGAAGAGCACATGGAGGGTTTGCGTGCGGGCGATGCCAAGTTGCTAGCCTATGCGGTGCAGCGCAGTTGCGAGATCAAAGCGCACGTGGTGGGGGTAGACGAGCGGGAGCAGGGCCTGCGCGCTATTTTGAATTTTGGCCATACCTTTGGTCATGCGATCGAGGCGGGGATGGGCTATGGCGCTTGGCTGCATGGCGAGGCCGTAGGTTGTGGCATGCTGATGGCGGCGCGCTTGTCCAAGTCGCTGGGCTTGGTAGACGATGCATTCGTGATGCGTTTGCGGCAACTGATTGAGCGCGCAGGGCTGCCAACCGTTGCGCCCCACTTGCCTATGGAAAAGGCCAGCAGCGTGGCGCAGCGTTACTTGCAACTTATGCGAGGCGACAAAAAAGCAGAAGCTGGGGAAATCAAGTTTGTCACCATCGATAAGCCTGGGCAAGCGGGTGTACGCGCTGCACCAGACGCGATGGTGCTGGATGTGATCACCGCCAGCTTGATCAACTAGAAAATATATCGCTATACTTATAATAGCTGCTACCGCGATATTCTATTGGCTTGCAGGCCGATTGGCATCTAAAAAGTGGCTCCAAAAATGGCAAATTTATGGTTTTCAGCCTATTTGGAGACCCCCAAAGCATCCCAGACGCTCCAAATCGGCGATTTGGACTGATTTCCAAGGTGCTAATCGGCTTGGAAGCCAATAGAATATCGCGGGAGCAGCTAGTAAATTTATAGCGAAATTTTTCAACAATGCACCCGATGAAGCGAGGCTTGCGGGCAGTATTTCTCCGTTACAGACCAGCAAATACCTCTTTAGCCGCAGCCACGGTGTCCGCAACGTCTTGCGCGCTATGCGCCGCACTCACGAAGCCAGCCTCGTAAAGCGCAGGTGCAAAGTAGATTCCTCGGTCAAGCATGCCGTGAAAGAACTTATTGAACATGGCACTGTCACTCTTCATCACGGCGCCGTAGTTTTGCGGCAGCTCAGGCAACAGCAAGAAACCAAACATGCCGCCTTGGCAGTCTGCACTCCAGGGGATGCCTGCTGCGCGTGCTGCGCTGCGCAGGCCATCTGTGAGCGACTGCGTACGCTCCCCCAATGCTTCGTAAAACCCAGGTTTTTGAATTTCCTTCAAAGTGGCCAAACCGCAGGCGGTAGCTATGGGGTTACCGCTGAGTGTGCCGGCTTGGTACACAGGCCCTTGCGGGGCCAGTTGCTCCATGACCTTGCGTGAGGCGCCAAAGGCCGCGAGGGGCATGCCGCCGCCAATGACTTTGCCCAGCACGGTCATGTCCGGGGTGATGCCTAGCACTTGCTGGGCACCGCCCAAGTCGACGCGAAAGCCGGTCATCACTTCGTCGTAGGCCAAGAGCGCGCCATGCTCTGTACACAGCTCCCGGCAGCGCTTGGCAAACGCGGCGCTGGAACGGATAAAGTTCATGTTGCCGGCAATCGCCTCGACCATCAAGCATGCGATGTCCTTGCCGTGCAGGGCGAAGCATTCGTCGAGCTGTGGGATGTTGTTGAACTCCAAAACCAGGGTGTGTTGCACCGCCTCCGGTGGCACGCCACCGCTGCTGGGATGGCCAAAAGTGGCCAAGCCAGAGCCAGCCTTGACCAATAGGGCGTCGGAGTGGCCGTGGTAGCAGCCTTCAAACTTGATGATCTTCTTGCGCCCCGTAGCCCCGCGCGCCAAGCGAATGGCGCTCATACCTGCCTCGGTGCCTGAGCTGACCAGACGGACCATCTCCATCGAGGGCACGACTTTGACCAGTTCTTCGGCCAGTTCGACCTCCCGCTCGGTGGGCGCGCCGTACGAGAAGCCTTCTAATACCGCTTTTTGCACCGCTTCGACGACGCCAGGGTGGCCATGGCCCAGGATCATGGGGCCCCATGAGCCTATGTAGTCAATGTATTTTTTGCCGTTGGCGTCCCAAAAGTAAGCGCCTTGCGCACGCTGCACAAAGCGCGGCGTGCCGCCGACGGCTTTGAAGGCACGTACTGGTGAGTTCACTCCGCCAGGGATAACGGCTTGGGCACGGGTAAAGAGGGTCTGGTTGCGGTCAATGGTGGTCATGTGGGTCGATGTAAATATGCAAAATTCTCAAAGAAGCACTACTTTGGCAGCTCAGTGCTCAGTGCTCAGTGCTCAGTGCTTGGTGTCGGATGTTGGCATGTCCAACGTTTGCAGCATGCGCATCTCTTCGTCAGACAATGGGGTTTCCTCCTCTTCAGGCTGGGCCCAAAACATGCGGTCGGGCACCACATGACCCATACCGGGTCGAAAGCCAGCGTCCAGGCTGCGGTCTAAGAATACCAACGCTTCCTTGGTGGCAGCCACTAAATCGTCGCCATTGGCCAGTAGGGCGGCTAGCGCGGCCGACAAAGTATCGCCTGCGCCTACAAAAGTGGCTTCAAAACGCTCAAACTTCTCGCCCCCCAATACAGCCTCGGGGGTGGCCAGCGCGTTGTCAATGTACTGGTCAGCAAGGGGAATGCCCGTTATCAAGGTGTAGGGCACTCCGTGGTCGGCGGCGGCCTTGGCCAAGTCGCGTGCGCTGGGGCTGCGCTCACTACTCCACTCCGGTAGCAGCCAGCGCCACAAGGTGCTGTGGTTTCCAACCAACACTGTGACCTGTGGCATCAACAGCTCAGTAAAGGCGTCTAAGTAGCTGTCAATCTCGGGATCCGACCACCAAGACAGGCTGGGCATGTAGGCGATGATGGGCACCTCATCGTAGTCAGCAGCAATTTCTGCCACCACCGTAATAGTCTCTGGTGAGCCCAAAAATCCCAACTTGATAGTTTGAACTGTCACGTCTTCCAAAACGGTGCGCGCTTGGCTTTCCACAGCGTCTTCATCCAATGCAAAGAACTCCAAAATCTCGGTGGTGTCGCGCACATATACCCCCGTGGTGATGGGCATGGGATGGGAACCGACGCAGGCGATAGCCAGCACGTCAGCGGCTAATCCAGAGGCCCCGGAGGGGTCGCTGGCATTAAACACCAGCACGCAGGCCGTGGACGCATCACCTTGCGCATCTAGCTCTGAGGGCGGCACCAGGGTGTCGAAAGGGGTGTAGGGGAGTGGGTTTGCCATGAAGAGGCCCATCGGCCGAAAATTACAAAAAAGTGTCTGGCTCTCGATACAATGTCCCATTCTATCGAATGACAAATTAGGACGAAATGAACGCAAGCGAAAACAACAAAACCTGGATGTGTTTGATTTGTGGCTGGATCTATGACGAAGCGACTGGTGCGCCAGACCACGGCATTGCACCTGGCACACTGTGGGCTCTGGTACCGATGAATTGGACCTGCCCAGAATGCGGCGCCCGCAAAGAAGACTTTGAAATGGTACAGATTTGAGTTACCCTTGAGGGAAACGAGCAGTTACACATGCAAAACTATTGGCCTACATACCACAGGAGCAAGCTTTGAGCGTAGCCCCATCTGGATACAAAGTGCTGGTCATTGACGACAGCAACACCATTCGCCGCAGCGCGGAGATCTTCCTCAAGCAGGGAGGGCACGACGTGATGCTGGCTGAAGATGGCTTTGATGCTTTGTCGAAAGTCAATGATTATTTGCCGCATTTGATTTTTTGCGACATTTTGATGCCGCGTTTGGACGGCTACCAGACCTGCGCCATCATCAAACGCAATGAAAAGTTCGCCAACACACCTATCGTGATGCTGTCGTCCAAAGACGGTGTGTTTGACAAAGCGCGTGGACGGATGGTGGGTAGCCAAGAGTACCTTACCAAGCCGTTTACCAAAGACCAGTTATTACAAGCCGTACTGCAATATGGTACAGCGGTTCAAGGAGCATAAGATGGCCATACACAAAGTACTCGTTGTAGACGATTCGAAAACAGAAATTATGTTTATGACCGATTTGCTGGTCAAACACGGGTTTACGGTGCGCAGCGCAGAAAATGCAGAAGATGCTTTTCGTAAACTGGCCGAAGAAAAGCCGGATTTGATTTTGATGGACGTCGTCATGCCAGGTCAAAATGGTTTTCAGCTTACCCGCGCCATTTCACGCGATCCGCAGTTTGCGGACGTGCCCATTATCATGTGCACCAGTAAAAACCAAGAAACGGACCGTGTTTGGGGTATGCGCCAGGGCGCGCGTGACTACATTACAAAACCTGTCGACGCCGCCGAACTGATGGCAAAAATCAAAGCGCTCGGCTGATCCCCGCGGACCTACTACTGAGTCGGCTAGAAAGACACGCAATCAATGGCTACCCGTAACCGCCAAGCTCTTCGAGATTTGCAAACCCGCCTGGCCGGCCGGCTACAGCAAGCGCGTACCGAAGGCGTATCTGCTAGCTGGTTGGCAGTTGAGTCCGCAGGCCGCTCGATGCTGCTGCCACTTGCGCAGTCGGGAGAAATATTTCCGTTGGCTGCGGTGCAAACCGTGCCCTATACGCAAAATTGGTTTTTAGGTGTTGCCAACTTGCGCGGCGGCTTATTTGGAGTGGTCGATTTCGCCAGTTTTGTCACTGGGCAAGTACCCGCTCGCCGCTCGGATTCAGCGCGCGAGCAAGCCCGCTTGGTATCGCTCAATCCCGCGCTGGAGATTAACTGCGCGATATTGATTGACCGTTTGAGTGGCCTGCGCAATGCGCAAGACTTTGTCGCTCGCGACGATGCTGCAAGCGACTCGCCCAGTTTTTTCGCCGGAAGTTACACAGATCGCAACGGCAAGCTATGGCAAGAAATTAATTTACAAGCCATGTCCAACCAGTCCGATTTCCTGACGATCATGGCAACTTAATGCGATGTCGAGCGAGTCTTTTTCTCAGTCCCGCTTGCAACTAATTCAGACTTCATTTATACCAAAGCGACCTCTTTGAGAAGGCACATACTATGTCAGCAACCAACCGCTTTTCCCGTCTTTTCAAGCCCAACGGTGGCTCCGATGAGCCATCATTTATTCCGGATGCAGGTATTAACCCTGATGGTGCGATGTCGATGGAAGCTACCGGCAGCATGATGGCCATGGACATGTCCGCTCAAAGCATGATGCAAGGAAGAGATGAATTTGGGGGAAGCATATTGGATGAAAGATCGGGGCTTGTTAGTCCATCCGATCAAATCGCTGTGCCCCTGTTGGGCTCACGTACTATTGCGCAGCACCAGCGTATTTTGTCTATTGTTTTGGTGATAGCCTTAGTGCTGTTGGCTTTAATTACCTTCTTTGCGTTATCTCAGGCAAGTACCGTGGCCAGAGAAGTCGCGGCAACCGGCGACTCTGCTACGCAGTCACAGCGCCTTGCAAAATCTGTTTCACAAGCATTGGTGGGCAGCGCCCAAGCTTTCCCAGATGTGCGCGAGAGCTCAGACGTGTTGGCAAAAAACGTGCGCGGCCTTAAAAATGGTGATGGAACGTTAAAGTTGGACGCCGTAAGCTCCAGTTTGCAAGAGGAGGTTGACAAGCTCATTCCATTGGTAGACCGCGCAGAGAAAAACTCCAAGACGGTGATGGATCAGCAGAAAATTTTGACCCAAGTGGGTAGCGCTTTGCGCGCTATTAACCGCCAGTCCTCCGATCTGCTTGAAGTGGCTGAAACTATCTCTTCACTCAAGCTGCAACAAAACGCTGCTTCAGCTGAAATTTCTGCTTCTGGTCAGTTGGTGATGTTGACGCAACGTATTGGCAAGTCAGCCAACGAATTCTTGACTATGGAAGGCGTGAGCCCAGAAGCGGTGTTCTTGCTGGGTAAAGACTTGAATTCTTTCAAAGAAATCGCCCAAGGCCTGCTGGATGGGAGCCCTGAGCTGCGCTTGTCCGCATCCAAAGATGCCCAAACCCGTGAGCGCCTAGACGCATTGCTCAAGTTATACGAACAGACCCGTGGTCAAGCCGGTGCCATTTTGGGTAACTTGCAAGGTCTGGTGTCTGCGCGTGAGGCTCAATCAGCCATTCTTGCAGACAGCGAACCTATGCGTCTGCAACTGCAAAACTTGCAAGAAAAACTCTCCGGTGATTCTGGTTTGGGTGCGCTGGCTTTGACGGCGCTGATCTTGTCTGGTCTGCTGGCGCTGGCCGCCGCCGCTGGCCTGGCCTACGTGCAACTGCAAGATAGCCGGAAACGCCAAGGCGTTGCGGAAGCGCAGCAGTTGATGGCCCAAGGCCAAGAGCATGAAGCCAAGCGCGTGAATGATGCCAACCAGGCCGCGATTTTGCGTTTGATGAACGAATTACAGTCAGTGGCTGAAGGCGATTTGACGCAAGAAGCCACGGTGACGGAAGATATTACCGGCGCTATTGCCGACTCTGTGAACTACACGGTCGAAGAATTGCGCTCTTTGGTGGGTAACGTACAAAACACGGCTACTCGTGTGGCGCAAACCACGGCGGCTGTAGAAGGCACCTCCACTGAGCTGTTGGCAGCCTCGACCGAACAGTTGCGCGAAATTCGTGAAACTGGCCAGTCTGTGCTGGACATGGCAGGTCGGATTAACCAAGTGTCTTCACAAGCGCAAGAGTCTGCTACGGTGGCGCGCCAGTCGCTGATCGCTGCTGAATCAGGCTTGGCTGCTGTGCAAAACGCCATCGGCGGCATGAACTCCATCCGAGATCAAATTCAGGATACCTCCAAGCGTATCAAGCGACTGGGTGAGTCATCGCAAGAGATTGGTGAAATTACCGAATTGATCTCCGACATTACTGAACAAACTAACGTACTGGCTTTGAACGCTGCTATCCAGGCAGCGTCTGCTGGCGAAGCAGGACGAGGCTTCTCTGTGGTGGCCGAAGAGGTGCAACGATTGGCTGAACGTTCTGGCGACGCTACCAAGCAGATTGCGGCTTTGGTGAAGACTATTCAGACCGATACCCAAGATGCCGTTGCCGCTATGGAGCGCTCTACGCAGGGTGTGGTGGAAGGAGCTAAACTGTCCGATACCGCAGGTACCGCACTGTCTGAGATTGACGCGGTGTCGCGCAAACTGGCCGACCTGATTGAGCAGATTTCGCAGTCTGCAGCACGTGAAGCAGATTCTGCCAACGTGGTGGCAGGCAATATCCAGCACATTTTTGCAGTGACTGAGCAAACAGGTGAAGGTACGCGGTCCACAGCACAGCAGGTGCGCGATTTGAGCCGAATGGCAGAAGAGCTGCGCCAGTCTGTGTCCCGATTCAAAATCGGTTAACGAAACACAGCCCATGCCTCTAGTTTTTTGGCGTTGGGCAAGTATTTAATACGAAGATTAGGGCGCTGTTATCCATGCAAAACTTCGATACTGCAACGGTCGCATCGGGAATGGATGTCCATGCCAACGACTTGGGGCCTCTGGCTTGGGTGCTAGATGAGCTGCGCAAGTCGTTAGACACCGCTACCAAAGCGCTACGCCGGTATGTGCGCGATGCAGAACTGGCGCGCGGTTCTGACTTGGCCAGCGTAGATACAGGCCAGCTGCGCATTTCACGCCAGCAGCTGCACCAAGCGGTGGGTGCGCTGGAGATGGTGGGGTTTGCAGGTCCCGCCATTGTTTTGCGCAGCATGGAAAATGCAGTACAAAAATTTGTATCCAAGCCCGAGTTATGCACCGAAGCAGCGGCTGCCAAAATTGAGCGCGCCAGTTTTGCGCTGACTGGTTTCTTGGAAACCGTATTGGCGGGCAAAGCACAAACCCCTGTTACGTTATTTGAGCAGTACGCGCAGGTGCAAGAAATTGCGGGCGCTACCCGCGTGCATCCAGCTGATTTGTGGAACTACGCCTGGCGTTGGATTGATGTCGCCGATACTGGCATAGCCCCTGCTTCCATCAATGCCGATACACGTAGTGAGTTTGATAAAGCCGGCTTGATGGTCATCAAGGCTTTGGATGCGAACTCAGCCGGTGATTTAGCCAAACTGAGCGCAGCCGTTGCTACGCCTGTGGGCAATACAGTAGAGCGGCAGTTCACCATTTTTTGGCGTATTGCCGCCGGATTTTTTGAAGCCATCGCTTCGGCAAGTTTGGTGGGCGATGTGTATGTCAAGCGCACTGCTTCGCGTCTCTTGACCCAAATGGCTGCGCACGTTAAAGGTGATATGACGGTGTCTGACCGTTTGGCCCAGGACCTTCTGTTCTTTTGTGCACAAGCCCAGCCGAAGGGCATGGCGCCATTATTGGGTGAAGTGCGTATGGTGTACGGCCTGGCAGCGCATCCGCCTGTCAATTACGCCAAATCACCCTATGGCCAGTTTGATCCAGCATTGCTGGTGCAAGCGCGCAAGAGGATCACTGCGGCCAAGGAGTCATGGTCCAATCTTTCTGCGGGCGACATGGGTAAACTCAAGACTGTGCAAGACCAGTTCAGCCTGATCGTTGACTCAATTAACAAGCTGCTACCCAGTGGCCAGGCTCTGTCCAAAGCCCTCATGGGTGTAGCCGAAGCATCAACGAAGAGTGGCCATGCCCCTGAGCCTGCTTTGGGTATGGAAGTAGCGACATCGATTTTGTATTTAGAAGCAGGCTTTGAAGACTTTGATCCCAATGACCCCGCGCTCACCGAGCGCGTGAACCATTTAGCGCAACGTGTAGAAAACGCCCGCAATGGCGCCACCAATCAAGCGCTTGAGCCGTGGATGGAAGAGCTGTACCGGCGGGTAAGTGACAAGCAAACCATGGGCAGTGTAGTAGGTGAGCTCAAGACTTCGTTGGCTGAGCTTGAAAAAGCGATGGACCAGTTCTTTCGCGATCCACAAGATAAAACTGCTCTGTCCAATGTGCCTTCGCGTTTGGCGCAAATGAGAGGTGTGTTGTCTGTGCTGGGCTTAGACCACGCCTCCCAAGCCGTGCTGCGCATGCGTGACAGCATCGAGCAAATTTTGGTAACCGAGATTGATGATGTGCGCGCCCGCGCCGCCGGCACCTTTGACAAAATTGGCAATAATTTGGGTGCGCTGGGTTTCTTGATAGATATGCTCAGCTACCAGCCTGTATTGGCTAAAAAGCTATTTGTATTCGATGAAGAGCGCGGAGAACTCAAGCCTCTCATGGGCCGTGTGAATACGCCTATTCCCCTCACGGAAGGCACCCTCACAGCGCCTGTTAATTCAACAAGTACTGTCTCGCTGGTACCGGCCGCACCAGTCGCGGCTGCAGCAGTAGCAGCGGCCACTGCTGCTGTCCCGTTTGCGATTGACAGGCCTGCATCAGCGGCGTTGCCCTCCATTGCCGCTACCAATACCATAACGGTTTCCAATGCTGCTGCGCCGGACGCCATAGACGACGATGGTGCAGAGCTGCTTGATATCTTTTTGGAAGAAGCGCGTGAAGTTATTGGCAATGGTCAGTCTGCTGTCGCAGCATTGGTGTCCGATCCAAGCAACTTGGCCGACATGACCACGCTGCGCCGCGCCTTTCATACACTCAAAGGCAGCTCACGGATGGTGGGCTTAAACACCTTTGGCGAAGCTGGCTGGTCACTTGAGCAAATGCTCAACGCATGGTTGGCAGACCAAAAGCCTGCAGACGAGGCTCTGTGCAACACGTCCTCAGAAGGGTTGGCCGGTATGTCTCGCTGGGTCGACGACATTGCCGCCGGTCATGCGCTGACATGGTCGTCAGCGCCATTTTGCGCCAGTGCCGATGCCTTGCGTGTCAATGGCCAATATTTGCCACTGCAACTCGGTAGCACCATGGCTGCTCAAGTTTCACATGAAGCGCCAGTTGCAAATGAAGTCGTATTTGCTGGTGAGCAGGCGGAAGTTACCTTTGACGCTGCACCCGAGTCGCATGCCAGCTCCATTGGGGTGGAATTTTTGGCGGGACCTTTAGTTGTTGTTGCTGCGGCTACTGCGGCTACTGCGTCCGCAACCTCCGAGCCATCGCTTGCCGCTCCTGGAGTGTCCCAACCGACTGATTTCGATGTCGCATTCGATATGCCATTGCCAGATTTGCAAGTGGATTCGCCATCATCCAGTAAAGCACCGTTAAGTGCCTTGCCAGAAGAGCTGCATGCATTAGATTTGAGCTTGTCGAAAGAGCCCGCGATTCCTCTAAGTGCAGCAGTGCCAGTGGCGCACGAGGAGCCGGACTTTGATTTGGATTTTGCTTTCGACCTAGGAGATTCATCCTCCTTGACTGTAGATGACGGCTTGTCCGTCATAGACCTAAGTACCACAGTCACCGAGCCTGACGCTACTTTTGCGCATGTGCCTTTGGTTGAGCCGGTTGCCGCTATCGATACAGCGCTAGACACCACAGACGAATTTGCAGATGTGTTTGGTGATGTGCCTGCGCTTGCAAGCTCCGATCAGGAGGTGCTTGACGTTGATGGAATCACCTTTGATCTGGGCGATGACGATGCTGGTTTGAACGAGGAATTGGTTAGCGCTGATGAGTTCGCCGCCTTTGAGCGCGCGATGCAAGAGCAAGATGCATTGGTAGCTGCAGCATATGCAAAGTCTGCCGACGAAGCGCTAGGCCTGGGGATGGCGCAGGATCCCTCGGCGCAAGTACACGGTGCACACGATACTCTGCTGGATGAAAGCGTCAAGCCCGTGGATTTTGGCTCCTATGCTACGCAGGCGATGGAGTACCCGCACGAACCCGAACCTAACCCAGTGAGTGATTTGGGTATCGATTTTGATGACCTTAGCAGTAGTGGAGCTACTGGTTCGGGTCTGGGTCTTGTGGGTGCAGGTGCAGGTGCTTTGGCGTTAGGCGCCACTACCGCTGCTAACCCTGAGCCTGCTGTGCGAGCACTTGCATCCAGTGTCAGCTCCGGGGCTGCTTCTTTGGCAACTGACGAGCAATACAAAGCGATTGGCCCACTGCGTATCAACCTGCCTTTGTACAACGTCTACCTTAATGAGGCTGATGAGTGGTCACGCCGCTTGGTAACCTGCCTGTCGGAATGGTCGCTGGAGCTTAACCAGCCTTTGCCCAACGATGCCATTGTCTTTGCGCATTCTTTGGCCGGCAGCTCTTCTACGGTAGGTTTTACCGCGTTATCGGGCCTTGCCCGATCAATGGAACACGCTTTGCAACATGTGCAAAATTCATCTGACGATGGTTCCTATTCTGCGCACAGTTATGCGGCCGATTTTGTCAGCGGCGCCGAAGAAATTCGCCGCCTGCTCCACCAGTTTGCGGCTGGTTTACTGCGTGAACCATTGGCCAGTGTAGAAGAGGCGCTGGCGCGCTGCCTGCGCGCGCCTGAACTATCGACCGAATACCACAGCATCACCACAGCGACTGCCGACTCTGGGTTTGTTAATCTGGATGATGATGCACCTTACTCTGTCCCAGCGCAGTTGTCTGCAGTGCCGGTGCATTCTGGTTTCGCCTCCTTGTCAGACACTGCCAGTGTGACGGTGATAGCTGCAGCCACTGCTGCTACCGTTGCTTCTACAGTCGTCACTGCACCCGATGAGATAAGTACCGTATCTGAGGTGAACGACACACCGGACTTGGTGTTCGCGGATGAGACAGCGCCTGAGGATCAGCCCGCCGAGATTGCAGTGACAGATAGTCAAGGTGAAGAACGCATTGGGATGGAAGCGGAGATAGAACATGCGGCGATCACTGCGCCTGCCCATATCGAACCTGTTGAGCCACCCGTAGCAGCCGCTCCGGTGCATGAAGCTGCAGCCTTGGCACCCCCATTTGCGCCAACGCCCCATTTCCCGGTGCTAGGCATTGCCGCAGCGGGCTTGGCGAGCGCAGCGGTGCTCAGCGTGGTACCGCGCGGCTTGACAGAGCAAGAAGCCGAAGATGAAATCGATCTGGCGGATGCGCTGGATCCCGATTTGTTTCCCATTTTTGAAGAAGAAGCACTTGAGCTGTTTCCCCAAATGGGTGGCGCGTTGCGGCAATGGACTTCCCGACCCAGCAACACCGGGGCGCGTTCCGAGTTATTGCGAGGTTTACACACTCTAAAAGGCAGCGCCCGTCTGGCCGGTGCCTTGCGCTTGGGTGAGTTGGCACACCGCATGGAGTCTGCCATTGAGCAAACGCCAGAGGACGAAGCTACCACTGCCAAGCTAGAGCCTTTGACAGGTTTGCTCGATGGCATGCAGGCTAACTTTGACCGGCTGCGTCACCCACAAGAGGCTATTGCAGAGCCTGTGCACGCACCAGTTGCCCCTGCAACGAGCGCGCAAACCCCATCTGCGCGTAGCAGCCCCAGTGTGGCGTCCGTCATTTCTGCACCAGTACTTACCGCCATGGCACCGCTGCGTGCAACCAGTGCAAATACCGGCGCTTTAGCCGCACCTTTGCTGCGCAGCAGCAGCAACCAAACCGTGCGTGTACGCTCTCAGCTGCTAGACCGTTTGGTCAACCAAGCCGGTGAGGTGATGATCACTCGTTCGCGCTTGGAGGCCGAGCTGGGCCAACTGCGTGGTTCGTTGGGCGATTTGACAGGTAACTTGGACAAGCTGCGCTTGCAGCTGCGCGATATCGAAGTGCAATCTGAGTCGCAGATGCAGTCACGCATGGCGCTGGCCAAAGAAAACAACGCTGACTTTGACCCGCTAGAGTTTGACCGCTTTACCCGCGTGCAAGAGCTCACCCGCATGATGGCGGAGTCGGTGAACGACGTGGCAACCGTGCAGCGCAGCATCCAACGTACAGTAGAGGCAACCGAAGATGACTTGGTAGCCCAGGCGCGCCAAACCCGTGAGTTGCAACGCGATTTGCTGCGCACCCGCATGGTGGAGTTTGAAGGCATATCGGAGCGCCTTTACCGCGTGGTGCGCCAGGCGGGCAAAGATGCGGGCAAACAGGTCAAGCTGGATATCACAGGCGGCTCTATCGAAATGGACCGTGGCGTGCTGGACCGCATGACCCCCGCATTTGAACACTTGCTGCGCAATTGCGTAGCCCATGGCGTTGAAACTGCTGAGGCGCGTGTAGCAGCAGGCAAAGACGCCAGCGGTCAAATCATCATCAGCTTGCACCAAGAAGGCAACGACATCTCGGTCGAGTTCCGCGACGATGGCGCGGGCCTGGACCTCAAGCGCATTCGTGAGCGTGCCTCTGCGCAGGGACTGCTTAGCCACGGCCAGCAAGTGGACGACAACGAAGCCGCTAACTTGATTTTCACCCCTGGTTTTACCACCGCTACACAGGTGACTGAGCTGTCAGGCCGCGGCATTGGCATGGACGTGGTGCGCTCAGAGGTGGTCGCCTTGGGCGGCAAAATAGAGATCAGCACCTCTGCGGGGCAAGGCAGTAATTTTAAGTTGGTACTGCCTTTGACCACCGCTGTTACGCAGGTGGTAATGTTGCGTATTGGCAATTTGTCAATCGGTGTGCCCGCCAACTTGGTGGAAACGGTACGCCGTGCCACACCAAAAGAGCTGCAAGCCGCCTACAACACGGGTGCCTTTGATGTGGCCGGTGAGGCCTTGCCGTTCTTCTGGTCCGGCGCATTGCTACAGCACTCACGTGCTAGCGACTCTATACAAGGCAAAACCATTCCCGTGTTAGTGTTCCGCAGTGCCGCGCAGCGCATCGTCGCCCACGTGGATGAAGTATTGGGCAACCAAGAAGTGGTGGTGAAAAACCTGGGGCCGCAGCTGTCGCGTTTGCCAGGTTTAGCAGGCATGTCGGTGTTGGCTTCAGGCGCCGTAGCTTTGATCTATAACCCCGTAGCCTTGGCAGCCGTGTATGGTCAGCAAGCGCGGGCCATGAGCTTTGACAAAGCCGAGCCGCACGCCATGGCCCACGCCGTGACGGATGTGGAGCACCGCGATTTGTCAGGCAATGCCAGCCCGGTTGTGCCTCTGGTACCCGCCAATCCCAACTCAGTGTCTGCTCCCCAGATACCGTTGATTTTGGTGGTGGACGACTCCATTACCGTGCGCCGCGTGACGCAGCGTTTGTTGCAACGCGAAGGCTACCGCGTAGCGCTGGCTGCAGACGGGCTGCATGCCTTGGAGCGTTTGGCAGAAGAGCTGCCCAGTGTGGTGCTCTCTGACATAGAGATGCCGCGCATGGACGGTTTTGACCTGGTGCGCAACATCAAAGCCGACCCCCGTTTGGCAGGCTTGCCCATCATCACCATCACATCGCGTATTGCAGAGAAGCACCGTGAACACGCCATGGCGCTGGGGGTAGACCACTACTTGGGCAAACCGTACTCTGAAGAGGAGTTGCTCAGCCTGATTCGCCGTTACACCGCGATGGAAATGCCAATTTAGATAGGTTTTAGGCCCGTAGCCCTTTAGAATATCGCGAGAGCAGCTATTGAAATAATAGTGCTCAGCTTAAAAGTAACAGGCTGCAGTGCGCAAACGCTGCAGCCTTTTTTATGCTCAGGCACTTTTTTTAACCACCGCGTAACGCGCTAAAGTTTGTATGCGGGCCAGGTCATGTTGCACGATGGGGTGCGGATAGTCTTTACCCAGTTCTACCCCAGCAGCCTGCAATTCCATCGGCTTGGCATCCCACGGCGCATGCAGCGCCGCATCGGGCAGCTTGGCCAGTTGCGGCAAATAGCGCCGGATAAATTTGCCTTGCGCATCAAATCGCTCGCTTTGCCTGCACGGGTTAAAGATGCGAAAGTAGGGCTGCGCGTCACAGCCGCTGCTCGACGCCCATTGCCAACCCCCGTTGTTGGCCGACAGGTCAAAGTCATTGAGGTGCTCGGCAAAATACTGTTCACCCCAACGCCAATCCAGTCCCAGGTCTTTGGTGAGAAAACTGGCTACCACCATGCGCAGGCGGTTGTGCATATAGCCAGTTTGGTTGATTTGCAGCATCGCCGCATCGACTATTGGGTAACCTGTGCGGCCCTCACACCAAGCAGTAAAAAGCGTTTGCGCTCGCTCACCTTGCTCCCACGCAATTGCATCGTATTCAGCCTTAAAGCTGCCCTGCGCTACACGCGGAAAGTTGGCCAGTATCTGTGCGTAAAAGTCACGCCAAATCAGCTCGCTCAGCCATACCTGCGCACCTTCGCTGCCCGCTATCACCCGCTGGTGTGCGGTGGCGCACAGCTTGCGAATCGACAAGGTGCCAAAACGCAGGTGCACCCCCAAATAGCTGGGTCCTTTGACAGCAGGGAAATCGCGGGTTTCGTGGTAGCTGTCCATACGGTCAAAAAACTCGGCAAAAAGTTTGCGGCCACCACTGCTGCCCGTGGGTATTTTCAATGTGGACAAATTGGTTTTTTGAAAACCGATGGCTTCCAGGCTGGGCACACCCTGCGTAAAACCGTCCGGCGCTGCGCTGATCGAAGTCGCATAGGTATCGCAAGGATAGGACTTTAAAAAATAGCCGTTGAGCTTTTTCAGCCACGCATTTTTGTAAGGCGTGAAAACCCCGTAGGGTTTGCTGCCCAGTGTGAGCAGCTCTTCGCGCTCAAAAATTACGTGGTCCTTGTAGGTGTGCATACCCACCCCTTGTGCAGCGAGGGCCTTTTTCACCAAGGCATCACGTTGCACAGCCTGCGGTTCGTAGTCGTGGTTGGTAAAAACGGCTTGCGCACCCAGTCGTTTAGCCAACTGCGCTATCTCTTCGCTGGCCCAAGCGTGTCGCACAATCAGTGTGGGTTGTTCCCTGCGGGTATTGGGTTGGGCGGGGGCGAGGTCTCGCAGCTTGCCCAGTTGCAGGTTCAAATCGACCAGCGACTCTCGGATGAACTCTACTCTGCGGTCCGCGCGTGGCAGTTTGTCTAAAATCTCAGTGTCAAACACGAACACGCAATGCACCGTTTTGCAACTTTTTAGCGCATGAAAAAGAGCCGCATTATCGTCGGCACGCAGGTCGCGGCGAAACCACATAAGGCCGGTATCGTAGGAGGTGGGCATAAGCTGGGTTGAAGATGCAAATGGGGTGTTGAACAAGTGATTGTGAGGGATATGCGGCGTATCTGGTGAGACGAGGGGTGATGGGCGGCCCGGCCGCAGTGCAGGGAGCATCCCTAGGTCATCGTGCATCGCGGGCCGCTTATCATCAGCGCATGGATTCTTTTTACGCCTGCGTAGGCCATGCATCGGTCGATCACCACTTCGAGATCGAAGCCTTTGCCAGCCAGCCCACCAAAACCCCTGCTAAAAGCTACCACATGATCGCAGGGGGCATGGCGGCCAACGCCGCTGTGGCCTTGGCCCGTTTGGGTGCGCACGTCAAGCTCTTGGGCCGCGTAGGCGAGGACGCCGCAGGGGCCTTTGTGCGTCAGGCCGTGCAAAGCAGCGGTGTGCACACTCTTTTGGAGACGGTGGCGCGCAGCTATACCTCGGTCTCCAGTGTGGTGGTAGATGCACACGGCGAGCGGCAAATATTTAACCACCGTGGTGATGCCTTGGACAAAGCCCATGCATTGGACGCGTACCAGCTACAGGGTGCCCGTGCAGTGCTGGTGGACCCGCGCTGGTGCGAAGGCGCTCTGGCGGCGCTGCAATGGGCCCAGGCCCACCAAGTGCTCGGCGTGCTCGACGCAGATGTCGCGCCGCAAGCAGACTTGCGCCTTCTGGTACCCGCTGCCCAATGGGCCGTGTTCTCAGAGCCTGGCCTGGCCTGTTACGCGCCTGATGCTGCAAGCCCCGCCGATGCTTTGGCCACTGCTTTGGCTGCGGGAGCCCAGGTAGCCATGGTGACGCTGGGCGAGCGCGGAGTACTGTGGACACGGGGGCAGGGCATGCACAGCCTGCC
>JAYVDN010000079.1:0-2077 GCA_043749385.1 Polaromonas sp. | reverse complement strand
ATGGGTGAGCTCGACGGCAGCATCACCCCACGCATCACACAAATTGCAAATGCGTTTAACGCTGCAGGTTTGCAAACTGTGGTCAGTGACAACATCATGGGCACCGTTTGGGACAAGCTGTTTATCAACGTGGCCACCGGTGCGCTGAGCGGCATTACGCGGCTGGCCTATGGCGATTTGTACCAAGTGCCAGAGCTACAGGCTTGTGCGGTGGCTGCCGTGGCCGAGGCGATGGCGGTAGCCAAGGCGCGCGGGGTGCGCACCAGCATTACCGAGCCCGTACAGGCCTGGCGCAAGGCGGGTGCGGGGCTGCCCTACGAATTTAAAGCCTCGATTTTGCAAACCCTGGAGCGCGGCGCGCGCACCGAGGTGGACTACATCAACGGCGCGGTGGTGCAACTGGGTTTGCAGCACGGTGTGCCCACGCCGGTTAACGCTACACTTTTAGCCTGCATCAAAGGCATTGAACAATTGCTGCCAAAATCTGTATAAAACTCATAGCAACCCACGGCAACTATATGACACCCGCAACCACCTCTTACCTGGCGCACGTCGCCATCCGCGTGCACGACATCCATTGGCATATCCGCTTTTTTCACGAGGTGCTGGGCCAGACCCTGCGCGAGGTGGAGGGCACTGTTGAGCACCCTAAGCAATATTGGACGCTGGGCGGCTTGCAGTTTATGGCCTCACCGGGCTTGTCGTTTGCACCCAGCAACGATGCGGGTTGGCTGGCGCACCTGGGCGTGATGGTCGACGACCTCGAAGCCGCATTGGCTGCAGCGCAAAAATTTGACGTAAGCACCCTGCCCCAAGGCAGCAACTGGCTGCAACTGCCTGATGGCTTGGCGGTGGAACTCATCCAGGCCAGCCCCGGCGCGGTGCTCCAGGCCTTGGCCGTGAACCCGCGCGCGCTGTGAACATGACAGCCCACCACACACCCACCACACCCGAGAAATACTGGGACGATGCCGTCGAAGGCGACACTTGCACCAGCCCCAGCTACACAGTCACCGAGGCGCGCATCAACGCCTATGCCGAGCTCACCGGTGACTTCACCCCCGTACACATCGACGAGGCCTATGCCAAGACCACGCCCTTTGGCACACGGGTAGCGCACGGGCTGTTTGGCCTGTCGATAGCCGATGGCCTGAAAACCCAAAGCGACTACCGCTTCGTACCTGGCATGTCGCTGGGCTGGGGCTGGGATTTTGTGCTGCCGATCAAGATCAACGACGTAGTGCATGTGCGCTTTAAAGTCACCGGCCTGCGCCAGTCCAAAAGCCGCCCCGGTTGGGGCATCGTGATCTTGCCCAGCGAGCTGGTGAACCTGCATGGGCAGGTGGTGCAAAAGGGTGAACATCGGCTGATGATTCCGTTGCGCCCAGTTGCATTAGGGGATGTAACGCTAAAAGCGCAAAAATAACGCAAAAAAAGCTAAAAAAATCAAAAGAAAATCTATAAAACTTTTTGATATTATTTTCTGCGTTTTTGTATTTTCTTTTTTAGCGCTTTTTGCGTTGCCTCTTACCTCCCAGACATTACCAATATGCAAAACAAACCCCTAGACGGCATCCGCGTCATCGACTACAGCCACTTTCTCGCGGGCCCGCACATTTCTCGCTGCTTGAGCGCGATGGGCGCTGAAGTCATCAAGGTCGAGCGCCCGCAAGAGGGCGATGCAGGCCGCGCCAGCCCGACGATGGTCAACGGGCAAAGCGGCTACTTTATGCAGCAAAACATGGGCAAGCAGGGCCTGTGCATCAACCTGCGCGACCCGCGCGGCCTGGCGCTGATGCACAAGCTGACTGACAGCGCCGACGTGTTCGTAGAAAACTACCGCCCGGGAGCACTCGCCAAACTCGGCTTGGGCTATGACGAGCTATCCAAACGCAACGAAAAACTGGTGTACTGCTCCGTCTCGGCCTACGGCCACACTGGCCCCGATGCGCACCGCGCAGGCTTTGGATTGATAGCCGAGGCCAAGAGCGGCGCGATGTCCCTCATTGGCGTGCCGGGCGAGCCACCACCGCTGTTTCGTATGCCCATTGCCGACATGTACGCAGGCTTGCACGGT
>JAYVDN010000078.1:0-5877 GCA_043749385.1 Polaromonas sp. | reverse complement strand
CGATGCCTGCAGCTCCCGCACAGAGCGCAACCGCGACGCCGCTTTTGACCGCCTGGCCGGTGCAGGGGCCGAGCTGGTCACCACCGAGATGGTGGTCTTCGAGTGGCTGCGCACGTGTGAGCACCCGCAGTTCAAGGCGGCGCTGGCGTTGGTGAAGTGACAGTGGCTTTCTAGGCAAGGGTGGCACTACATATTTAATAGCTGCTCCCGCGATATTCTATTGGCTTGCAGCCCGATAAGTACCTTAAAAACGGCTTAAAAACAGGCCAAATAGAGCTTGGAAGCCAGTTTCCAGGCCATCAAAGCGTCTGAAGCCCAAAAAAGTGGCTATTTCAGGCTCTTTTTATGATGTTAATCCACCCGCAGACCAATAGAATATCGCGGGAGCAGCTACTTAATAAGTAGCGCTCTAGTATCTGTGTAGCCTAGGCGACAAACGGCTAAGCTTCGCGCAAGGCGAAGCTTGCTACGCTAGCGTCTATGCGGATATCGGAACTTGCGCTGCGAACCGGCGTATCAGCCAATGCACTTCGCCACTACGAGCGGCTAGGTCTGCTCAAGCCTGAGCGGCGCTCCAGCGGCTACCGCGACTACACCGAGGCCATGCGCCGCGAGGTGGTGTTTATCGCCATGTCCCGCAAGATCGGGTTTTCGCTCAAGGCGATTGCCGAGCAACTGCCCGCTTACCGCGTTGGTCGGCTCAGCGCTGACGACATGGTGCGGGCACTGCGCACCCGATTGGCAGACATAGACCTGCAAATGCACACACTGGCCCAGCAGCGCAGTGAAGTGGTGTCCCATATCGCGTGGATGAAAAATCAAAAAGCCAAGCAAGAAGCCAAGCAAAAAACATCCGCAGCACGCACCGCGCCAGAGCGCAAACCAAGCTCAACCCAGCCAAGGAAACCCAAGCCATGAGCACCACAGCCCATCAGCCACAGCTACTACCCAACCCACATTTTGAGCAACTCAAACAACTCGTCCTGTCCATGCCCATGGCCCGCACCCTGGGCCTTGCCTTCAGCCGCATTGCGCCGGGCGAGGTAGATTTGGAAATGCCCGTGCAAGAAGCCTTCACTTTTCGGCCCGGCCAACTGCAAGCTACGCCTGTGTTTGCCATTGCAGACTTTGCCGCAGTAGCCGCCGCAGGTACCCTGCTGCCACCGGGCTGGATGAACGCCACGGTAGACGCCACCATCAAACTGATTGCACCCGCCAAAGGCGTAAGCCTGCGTGGGCGCGGCCGCGTAGTGAGCAGCGGCAAACTGCTCACCGTCTGCGCAGCCGACGTGTACGCCGTCAACGCCCACGGTGACGAAACCCTGTGCGCCACACTGTTAGCCACAGCGCGCAATGTCGATACTGCCGCACGTTCGAGTTAACGAAGGTATCCAAGCACTACACCCCGGCCTCGGCCATCACCGCCCGGACCACCCCATCCACCACCTTGCCCATGCGCACACAGTCCAGCCTATCAAATGTATCTTGCGGCGTGTGGTATGCCTTGTTGCGGTAAAACGCGGTGTCGGTCACCATCATGCCCACAAAACCTTCGTTGGTGTAGTTCAGGTGGTCTGAAAAGTCGATACCCACTACAAAACCCGGTGCGTTGATGGAGTGCACCGGCAAGTCGGTGGCTGTCATCATCGCGGTTTTGACGCGGCGGGCCACCGGGCCGTCTTCGTAGTAGCCCACCAAGGCGATAAAGTTGCCTACGGTGGGGTACACCGCGTTCAGCAGCCGCACCGGGTGCGACTGGCTGCCAGGCGCATCGCTAAAGTAGCCAATGCATTCCAGCGACAGCATCAGCCGCGCCTGCTTGCCCGAGGCCTTCAGCGCCTTGGCGTGCACAGCGCTACCCATGTGCGGCGTGCGAAAAAACGGCGGCTCTTCATTGGTGTAGGCCACCAGCTCCACCCGCCGCGTGAGCTTGGCAGTTTGCAGCAAACGCGCCAGCTCGATCAGCCCCGCCACCCCACTGGCATTGTCGTCCGCCCCCGGCTGCGCGCCCGCCACGTCGTAGTGCGCCCCAATCACCACCACATCCGCCGAGTCCGGCCCCAGCCGCACCACCAGGTTGCGGTAGCTGCCGCCTTCAGCCGTAAAGGCTTGGCGCTGCACCTGCAAGCCCAGCGCCTCTAGCTGCGGCTGTACATAGGTTGCCGCACCGTTCAAGCGCGCGGGCTGGTCGAAACTGCGGTCTGCGAAGTCGGTGGATAGGGTGCGGACGTGGCGCTCTAGGGTGGCGGCTTGGGCTACCTGTGTACCCGCTGCTAGCGGGATGGGCGACCACAGCGGCTGAGATAAACTGTACCAGCCATAGGCGACCGCAAGAACAATAGCGCAGAGTAGGGCGGGGAGGAAGACGCGCAGGAACTTGTTTTTGGTTTGCATGCGGGAAATGTACGGGGTTTTTAAGTGAACCCACCACATTTGCGTGAACAGTTTTGAAGCGTTGCTTTATACTGCATTGGTGTTTAGTTTCATAAGTCATCACGATTCGAGTCAGGTTTCTTTGCGGTATGCCGCTGGGAATCACTTGCCGGTTGGATTGGGAATCGATCATGAGTGAATCGGTGGATTACGAATTTGACTGGGATGATGCCAAGGCAGATACCAACATGCGCAAGCATGCGGTGGATTTCTCAGAGGCGATGACCGTACTGTCAGATCCGCTGGCCATGACGGCCTACGACAGCGAACATAGCGATGATGAAGACAGATGGGTCAGCGTCGGTCAATCTGCGCAGGGGCGCGTGTTGGTGGTGATCCACACGTTTGTAGCAACAGGCCCGAGCAGCGCATTGGTGCGGATCATCTCAGCCAGACCGGCAGTTAAACGCGAGCGCCAGCAGTATGAACAAGGCGCATTAAAGTAAGTAGATGCAGATCAGCGTAGTGCTTAACGAAAAAGGTGAATACGATGAAAGATGAATACGACTTTACGAACGCAGAGCGCGGTAAATTTTACAAACCGAATCTGCGACTGATACCCCCTGTGCGACTAGAGCCCCAGGTGCTGGATTTTTTGGCGAAGCGGGCTGAGGCGAAGGGTACAACTCTGAACGCATTGTTAAACACGCTGCTGAAGAAAGATATGGAATTGATCGAGGCGGCCTGATTGCGCAATAGGCCAACGTTTTCGTCAAATTGTTCCAGCAGACATACATGACCCCGTACCTGAACTGCATTGAAAAGTTGAGGCAAAGCCAAGAGCTTGTTGACCTCTACCTCAAGATCGCACGCTGCCCTCCTAAAGTTACTCAGACCTAAAGCGCACAGGCATGGGGCTGTGGCGGAGAGGGTCTTTCCATAGGGTAAACCGCTCTATTTGGCAATAGTTATGGGGCAGCGTCTTTCACCCCCGATAATCACCCCATGTCTGCAACCAAAATTCTCTACGGCTTTCACGCCGTGGGCGTGCGTATCAAAACCGCGCCAGCCTCATTGATCGAAATTTACTACGATGCCTCGCGGCGTGATGCGCGGATGCGCAGCTTTGTGGACAAGGCGGCCGAGGCGCGGGTGCGCTTGATCGAAGCGGATGGCCTGCGTTTGTCCAAAATGTCGGGCGGGCATGGCCACCAGGGCGTGGTGGCGCTGGCGCACCCGGTGGCGCAGGCCCATTCGCTGGACGAGCTGCTGGAGCAGCTTGAAGCCCGTGCCGACAAGACTAAGCCGCAAGACACCAACCCGCTCATCTTGGTGCTGGACGGCGTGACCGACCCGCATAATCTGGGCGCGGTGCTGCGCGTGGCAGACGGTGCGGGCGCGCATGCGGTGATCGCGCCTAAAGACCACGCCGTGGGTATCAATGCCACCGTGTCCAAAGTGGCCAGCGGGGCGGCTGAGACGGTGCCTTACTTTATGGTGACTAATTTGGCGCGTACCTTGAACGAGCTGAAAGAGCGGAGCATCTGGATCATTGGCACCAGCGACGATGCTGAGAAAACCATTTACGACGTCGACCTGAAAGGCCCCGTGGCCTTGGTGCTGGGCGCTGAGGGCGCAGGCATGCGCCAACTGACCCGCAAAACCTGCGATGAGCTGGTGAGCATACCGATGCGTGGGGCCGTAGAGAGCCTGAACGTGTCGGTGGCCAGTGGCGTGTGTTTGTATGAAGCGCTGCGCCAACGCACATGAGATACTGGCACGCTAGGGCAGCGGCACACACTTTTCAATCATGAAGGCCATGCCTCCTTTGATACAGTCTAACTCCATAAGGATTTACCGATGAAATTCAACCGTATAGCTATTACTTTAGCAGCTGCTTGCGCAATACTTACCTTGGCCAGTTGCACCCAAGAGCAACAAAACAAAATCCAGCGCGACATCCAGAACTGGACCGGTACCAACGGCGTTTTAGAGGTGTATGCGGGCGACAAAGTGGTGCGCCGCTTTTTGAAAATCGACAAACTCTCCACCGCCATGGGCACCGACGACAACAAGCCACGCCCGTACCGTTTTGGCTACGGCGTGCTGGACGAAAACCTCAACATGATTGCCGACCCGGGCGAGAAGCGCGTGTATTTTGAGATCAGCGACTACGCCTCCAACTACGTGTTTTTTGAGAGCCCACGGTAAGCGCTTTTGCCCCCTCATCTTTCTCTGATTTACACCAACCCCAATACAAGACACGCCATGGATTTATCTCGCTTTGCCCGTCGCCGCTACACCGAATTTGACACACCCATCGAACCCATGCCGCGTTTTAGCCAAGCGCTGGCCGCCAGCTGCCCCGGCGGTGTAGGCCCTGAGGTGTGGGTCAAGCGTGACGACATGCTGGGCTTGTTCCCCGGGGGCAACAAAACCCGCAAGCTAGAGTTTTTGGTGGCCGAGGCGCTGGCCCAGGGTGCCGACACCTTGATCACCTGCGGCGCGCCGCAGTCGAACCATTGCCGCATTACCCTGGCCGCTGCGGTCAAAGAAGGCCTGAAGTGCCGCTTTGTGATTGAAGAGCGTGTGCCTGGCAGCTACAGCGACACCGCCAGTGGCAACCACTTTTTGTTCAAGCTGATGGGCGTGGAAGCCATGACGGTGTTGCCTGCGGGCAGCAACATGCTGGATGCTATGCGCAAAGTGGAAAGCGAGCTGGCAGAACTTGGGCGCAAGGGCTACATCATCCCCGGGGGCGGCTCCAACGCACTGGGTGGGCTAGGCTATGTGGCCTGCGCGCAAGAGATACAGCAGCAGATGTTTGAAAAAGGTCTACAGTTTGACCGCGTGGTGGTCGGCTCTGGCAGCTCGGGCACACACGGCGGCTTGCTGGCGGGGTTTTTGGGCAACCATATCAATATCCCCATCACAGGCATCGGTGTGAGCCGCGACCCTGCCGACCAAGAGCCTTTGGTGCACAAAGAGGCGCAGGCCGTGGCCGATTTGCTGGGCCTGAACATGACCATCCCGCGCGAGGCGGTGGTGAGCGTGGGCGGCTACTGGCAGCCCAAATATTCCATCCCCAACGAGATGATGGTGGAAGCGGTGCAAATGCTGGCCCGCACCGAGGCCATTTTGCTAGACCCGGTGTACACCGGCAAGATCATGGCCGGCTTGATTGGCTTGGCGCGCAAGGGCTATTTCAAGCCCAATGAGCGACTGCTGTTTTTGCACACCGGTGGCCTGCCATCGCTGCATGTGTATGAGCGTGAGCTGCTGGTCTAAACCAGCCCCACTACACCAGCCCCACTACACCAGCCCCAGGCTACCCAATAGCGCACCGGTACCCAGCATCCACAGCAAATGGGTTTTGGTGCGCCAGGCGATCAGCAAGCAAGCGCCCGTCAGCAGCCACAGCGGCCAGTCTTTGGCTGGCTGGTTGTGTGAGGCGGTGAGGAGCCAGGCTGTAGCAAGCAACAGTGCTATGGAAATAGGCGACAG
>JAYVDN010000077.1:0-4170 GCA_043749385.1 Polaromonas sp. | reverse complement strand
CGCCGCTTTGTACACCGAGTTCTTTGGCACCGCCATCACCTTGCGCAGCAGCGGCTCAAACGTGCTGATAGGCAGTACCTCAAGGCTGGCATCAAAGGCCGGGTTATCAAACCATTGCACAAACTCTGCCGTGTGCCCGTAGTACGGATGGCTGGCAAACTGGTCGCGCATATTGCGGTCCATTCCGATGTGGTGAAAAAAGTTATAGCCCTGAAAGATGCCGTGGTGCTGCACCATCCACAGGTTAGCCTCACTCACAAAGGGCTTGAGGATAGCGGCGGCAATGTCCGGGTGGTTGTAGCTGCCAAGCGTATCGCCAATGTCGTGCAACAGCGCGCACACCACATACTCATCATCGCGCCCCGCCTTCAGTGCCAGCGTGGCCGTCAGCAGGCAGTGGCTATAGCGGTCAATCGGGAAACCGCCATAGTCGCCCTCCAAAAGCTTGAGGTGCGCCAGTACGCGATCAGGCAAAGTTTTGCCCATCTGCATCGCCTCCGGCACAATCTTGCGCCAGTCGTCTTGCGTGCTGTGCTCCATGCGGGTGAAGGTGGCGCGAGAAGCAATTGGGTGTGCATCGGTCGCATTGTTCATTTGTAAGGCCCCAAAAATTTATCGCCATTCAAATGGATCATATGCTCCGGCGCGTCTGCAATCCACACCTCGGTCTCCCAAGCAATATCTTTGGCAAATTTTCTGTAGGTAGCCCGGTCAGGAAAGGCGGAGATGAAAATCACGTCAGCTGTGCAGTCTTGCGTTAGCGCCTTCAGTGTCTTACGTCGCAGTTCGGTGATGGGATTTGCTATGGTAACCGCCTCAACCAAATACAACCAATTTTTTCTACGGGAATAAGCCACCACATCGGGCAATTTGTCATGCGAAAGTTCAAAAAACTTGATCGCCGCCAAACCCGGTTGATCTAAAAACAGGCTTTTTTTCGCAGTGTCGCCCACATACAAAACCTCCGCACCAAACCCAAAAATGGTTAGAAAATTCTCGATGATGTGTTTTTGCAAAACATTGTGATTGCCAGGGCTAAACGCCAGCGACACGCCATTTTTAATCTGTACGGGAATGCGCGCCAAGTCTCGGTCTCTACGCAATTCTTGGGCCAGCGTTTTACGCCCTGCCAAAAAGTGGTCTACAGATTTACCCCACTGTGGCGTACCAAATGCGCGTATGGCTTTTGCAGCAGCAGGGTTCAACGCAAAGCCACGCGTCCCATCGTTGGTATTGGCATCCGGGTTTTTAGCGCTTTTCAATACTATTAAAGCCTGTTCAGGCAAGACCAAGTCTTTACGGCGTATGTCATCGTAGGAGCTATCGGCAATCGACTCACCCAAATGGGCATTCATAAAAGCAATAACCTGCCGCGACAACAATTGCCGCTTATCGTCATTGTCTTTTGCCTCGCTCCAAGGCATTCCGGGCTTGAGTCCGGCTATGGCTAAAAAGGCTTTCGCCATTTTTACTCTGCGGCGTGCGGTGAGGGCATCTAGCGGGACACCCAATGCTTCCAAAATCTGGAGCGCCTGATCAACGAGAGTTTCAATGCTCTTTTTAGCAGCCATCGCGTTTAGGCCGCAATCAACTCAAGCTGGGATGGATTTCGGCGACGCTGAACGCTGGCGGTATCCAGGCGCACAGAGGACTGCAAATAGGCACGGAAGCTGGCCGCTATATGGTATGCCAGCATCGGCGGCACCGCGTTGCCAATTTGGTTATAGCAACTGGTTTCACTACCTTGAAATTCATACCAATCGGGAAAACTTTGCAGCCTCGCACCTTCGCGCACCGTCAAGCGGCGGCGGCGACCATCCGGCAATGCGACGCGGTGCATATCACCCGTCGCGCCTGCCAAATTACGACAAGTCACCGTGCGTGCCGGGCGGTCTAAGTGCAGGTCTCGCGGTGTAATGCAGCTAGAGGCCTTTTCGTATTTGGCTACATATACGTTCATGCTGTCCGTCAGAAATTTGGAGTCTGCATGCACTTGGGTGGCTAGTTCTGCAAGTGCCTGGCCCGAAGTAATCCGTTTGGACTGAACCACCGGGTAATGGAACTCGCCACGGTGCCCCACCACTATTACCCTCTCGCGGTTTTGAGGAACTCCGTGATTCACTGCGTTGAGCAATTTGAATTCCACAACATAACCCAAGCCCTCCAGCTCAGAAATGATGGCATCCAAATAGTCTTTGTTGCGGTACATGAGTCCACGAACGTTTTCAAACATCCAGATATCAGGCTCTGCCTGCTCTACAGCAGAGATAAAAGCCGGAAACCCATCACGCGCGTCTCGAATACCGTTTTGATGACCACCCACGCTAAACGGCTGGCACGGTGGCCCGCCTATGACCACCTGGGCCTTGGGAAAAACAGTGTTTGTATCTAGCTTGACTTGGTGGCAATCGCCATGCAAATTGTGCCTGTAGGTGGCGCAGCAATCGGCATCCATCTCAAAGCCCACGGTTTCAAAACCCTGGGCTTCAAATCCCAAGGCCAAGCCGCCACAACCTGCAAACAAATCCAATACCAAAGGTTTGGCGGCACTTTGGGGGCGCAAAAGGGTATTGACGGTTTCAGGGTAGTTCACAGTAAGGTAAGTCTAAATCAGTTTTGAGGGCCAAAACCGATTCGGTTTCAAACCTTAAGAAAAAATGCACGCTGGTCACGCCGCGGCATAGACCAGCTCACGGTTTTTATTGATACCAGCCAGCACGTAGGGATTGCGCACGGCCTTGGCTTGTACCAGGTCTACCGCACGGCCCAGGATTTTTTCCAAATCGGCTTTGGCACCAAAAAACTCCTCCAGCCCAGGCTGGGTATGGGGCAGAAATTCCATCAAAAAATCTGCATCGCTAGATTGCTCCACAAAATCTACCGCGCGTGCAGCCGAACCAAAGACCTCCAGCCGGGCGATGCCGTACTTAGAACAAACTTGGCCGATGTCAGCGATCAGGCAAAGTTTTGCCCATCTGCATCGCCTCCGGCACAATCTTGCGCCAGTCGTCTTGCGTGCTGTGCTCCATGCGGGTGAAGGTGGCGCGGGTGGTCATGGGGTGTCCTTTCAAACTACTGGTAACTATACGGCAATATACTGGGTGCGCAGTGCCAAACAGTGATCGTGCCTTAGGCGTTGCGCACTTTCATAATCTCAAAATCTATGGCTTCCTGGTAGGTCTTGGCATCTTGTTGCGCCAAATGCAGCAATATCTTGGGCGCATGGGCTTTGACTACCCTGGGCAGTAGGGCTCCAAAAACTACCATGGGCAAGCCGGCCCACACATAGCCAGATATCGCGAGGGCTGCGCCAATGCCCAAGAGTGGTAGTGCAATGCCCACGATAAACAGGCGATGCTTGATGTATTTTTGGGCTTTTTCAGGGTTCACGATGACGCGAATGCGCCCTGCGGGCAGGCCCGCGCGAAATGCTGCGAAGGGCATATCTTGGGTATCGGAGGTGCCGGTTGTTGGATGTGTTGCTTGCTCGTTATCTGGCATGGTTCATTCTTTCGCTGAGGAAACGGCATTTTTGCGTTATATGGGAATACCCTATTATTCATGCAATTTTGCGCATTGGCTGACGATTGCGTACCAGGTTTTTGCATGCACGCCAGAGAATAAATTTCATAGCGCTGATGGCAAGATCGCTAGCTGCAGGGGGTAAGCTAAGCGCTCACCGGTTGCGGCCACCGCGTAAGGTCATCGATCCATTCATGAGGAGCCAGGTTTGAAATTTGCAGTTCTAGGAGCCGGGTCGCTGGGCAGCGCCATCGGCGGGGTGTTGACCGAAGCGGGGCACGAGGTGTGGCTGGTTACGCGCAACCGGGCGCATGTGGATGCGATCAACCAGCGCGGCCTCACGCTGCGCACCGACGGCGTAGACCGCACCGTTAAAGCGCAAGCAGCTACCAGCGCAATATCGGCGGGCGTAGTGGACTGTGCGATCGTATTGGTGAAGTCCGCCCAAACCCGCCAGGCAATGGGCGCTGCCATGTCGCTGCTGGGGCCACACACTACCGTGTTGTCTTTGCAAAACGGCTTGGGGCATGAAGATATTTTGAGCGAGCTGGTAGGACGCGAGCGCGTGCTGGCGGGCAAGAGCTATTGCGGTGGCCAGATGATTGCGCCGGGGCATGTGATCTGTGGGCATGTGGGCAAAGACACGCA
>JAYVDN010000076.1:0-2572 GCA_043749385.1 Polaromonas sp. | reverse complement strand
CGCTGGCCTTCGGCGTACAGCGTGTCAAACGCGAGTGATGATTTGCCGGAGCCGCTCAAACCCGTGATCACCACCAGCTGGTTACGCGGAATATCGAGGTCGATGTTTTTCAGGTTGTGCGTGCGCGCACCGCGAATGCTGATCCGCTGCTGTGCCAGCGCGGTAGCCAAGTATTTGCTGTCGTTGGGAGAGTTCAAGGTGGCGATAGTTTTAGGGCAACCTTTAATCATAGACCCAAGCCGCCTTTTCGGCAGGGCTGGGGTCAGGCGGGTAAACTGGGCGAAACCTCGGAGAACACACCATGGCATCGATCAATAAAGTCATCATCGTCGGCAACCTGGGCAAAGACCCCGAGATGCGCAGCTTTCCTAACGGCGACCAGATCGCCAACGTGTCGATTGCCACTACCGATCGCTGGAAAGACAAAACCAGCGGCGAAATGAAAGAAGCCACCGAGTGGCACCGCATCAACTTCAATGGCCGCCTGGCTGAAATCGTCGGCCAGTACCTGAAAAAGGGCTCGCAGGTCTACGTGGAAGGCAGCCTGCGAACCCGCAAATGGACTGACAAGGACGGCGTTGAAAAATTCACCACCGAAATTCGAGCTGACCAGATGCAAATGCTGGGTAGCCGCCAAGGCATGGGCGGTGGCTCGCCCGATGGTGATGATGGCGGCAGCAGCAACTACAGCGCCCCGCGCGCGGCCCCGGCTGCTCGACCTGCAGCGGCCAAACCCGCGGCCGCCAAGGCCGCCAGTGGGTTTGACGATATGGATGACGACATTCCGTTTTAAAGCCTTGAAAGCGAGGCAAGCTTGGCTTGCCTCGCTTAGAGCCTTAAAAAACCCGCTGCTGGCGGGTTTTTTGTTGCCTGTTGATGGCGATGGAGCAAATAAACACTATAAATTTAGTAGCTGCTCGCGCCCGTATTAATTGGGCTAGAGCACAATTGAGACCTTAAAACTGCCTCGAAACACTATTGGGGCGTGTTTTGTACGTTGCTGCTGTCAATCACGCCGCCGCCCAGGCACACCTCGCCGTCGTAGAGCACCGCTGATTGGCCCGGCGTCACGGCCCACTGGGCGCTAGAAAAGTGCAGATCGCAGGTGCCAAGTGTGGCGCTTTGCAGGGCGCACTCCGCATCCGCTTGGCGGTAGCGGGTTTTGGCCGCCAGCTCGCCCAGCGCGGGCGCGGTGCCAGCCACCCAGCTGCAGTCTAGCGCGCTGACCTCGGTTGACTGCAGCCAAGGATGGTCGTGGCCTTGCACCACCCACAGCGTGTTGGTCGCCATGTCTTTGCGGGCAACAAACCAAGGCGTGTGCTCGCCCGCGCCCCGCTGACCTTGGGCTTGCAAGGCTTTTAACTCGGCGCCTTTGGCTTTCACGCCGCCAATCCCTAAACCTTGGCGCTGGCCGAGCGTGTAAAAGCTCAAACCCACATGCTCACCGAGCAAGCGGCCTTTGTCGCTTTTAATCGAGCCCGGTGCTTTGGCGATGTAGCGGTTTAGAAAGTCTCTGAACGGCCGCTCGCCAATGAAGCAAATGCCGGTGGAGTCTTTCTTTTTGGCGTTCGGCAGGCCGATTTCGTCAGCGATACGGCGCACGTCGGTTTTTTTCAGCTCGCCCACCGGAAACAACGTTTTTGACAACTGCGCCTGGTTGAGGCGGTGCAAAAAATAGCTTTGGTCTTTGGCCGGGTCCAGGCCTTTTAGCAGTTCATGTAGCTGCGTGGCTTCGTTCAGCCGAACGCGGGCGTAGTGCCCGGTTGCGATTTTTTCTGCGCCCAGGCGCATGGCGTGGTCTAAAAACGCTTTGAACTTGATTTCGGCGTTGCACAAAATATCCGGGTTGGGCGTGCGGCCGGCTTCGTATTCACGCAAAAACTCGGCGAAGACGCGGTCTTTGTAGTCAGCCGCAAAGTTGACGTGTTCAATTTCAATGCCCAGCACATCGGCTACGGCGGCGGCGTCGATGAAGTCAACGTTTGATGAGCAGAACTCGTCTGAGTCATCGCCCTCCCAGTTTTTCATGAAGATGCCGATGACTTCATGGCCTTGCTGTTTGAGCAAATAGGCGGTGACGGAGGAGTCAACGCCGCCGCTTAGGCCGACTACTATGCGTTGTTTTGGTGTGGATTTCTGTCCCATGTGGTGATTATCGTATTTAATGCAGTTTTTGGATATTGTTCAATAGATACGGGTATTAGTAGCTCTTTAATTTGTAGCGGATCGCCTTCATTGAGAGTGCCGGGGGTTGCCCGGCTGCAACTTACTTTCTTTTGCTTCGCCAAAAGAAAGTAAGCAAAGAAAAGGCGACCCTACTGTCTGCGATCCTTCGCTGCGCTACGGATACCCTGCGGTGCTCGGCTTAGCCGGAAAATTTAGAAACTAGTCTGCTGAAGCAGCCGTCGGACATCTAAATTTTTTATCCGTCTAATCCTGTGCTCCTCAGCGCACACAGAAGGGATTTGGGGGAGCAGAAGCAGGTTCGGGGAGGCCCTCACCCCCGCCCTCTCCCTGGGGGAGAGGGAGCAATACCGGGATTTGGAATTAGCAAGGTGTTCCTTCTTATCCC
>JAYVDN010000075.1:0-4251 GCA_043749385.1 Polaromonas sp. | reverse complement strand
CGGCCGCGCGCTGGGCCATTGCTGTTGGCCGGGCCCTCAAAGCGGGCGCGGCCCAGCGCGTCGGTACCGTCGCCAACCACCAAACCCAAGGGCATGTCGGCGGAGATAATCTTCCAGGCGGCGCGGGAGCTTTTCAAGCCCTGCACCAGCCAGTCAATCTGCTCCTGGCCCAGAAAAGCGGTCTCTGGCGACTCGGTGGGCTGGTCGTTGGTGCCGTTGGGCCCACGGTAGCTGCGCATGTCAATCATGAACACCTCCAGCAGTGGGCCGTAGCTGAGCTTGCGGTACACCCGCTGGCTCTCGTCGGCGGTGTGGGGGCGCAGCGGCGCGTATTCCAAAAACGCCTTGGTAGCGCGGGCGATCAACAGGGGCACCCGCTTTTCGGTGTAACGGGTGTCGGCGCTCAGGTCTTTGCTGTCGCTCCAGTTGTTGGTTACCTCGTGGTCGTCCCACTGCCACATCTGGGGCACCTGGAGCGAGAATTTTTGCACGTTGGTATCGCGCAGGTTGTAGCGGTAGCGGCCTCGGTACTCGTCTTGCGTCTCGGCCACTTTCTCCACGCCCTCGGCAATCAGGTTTCTCCAAATGGCACCGCCTTCTACTGCGCGCTCGGCGGTCATCGGGCCATCGGCATAAATGGTGTCACCACAGTGCACAAAAAAGTCTGGGTCACGCTGGCGCATGACCTCATAAATTCGCATGCCACCAAAGTCAGGGTTGATGCCGTAGTTTTGTCCAGCCGTGTCGCCGCCCCACACAAAACGCGGGCCACTGCGCCCATCCACCGATGGTGTGCGGAACTGCGCATTGACCCACTCGCTGCGGGTGCGCCCGGTGCTCAGGTCCTCCATCGCTACGCGGGTAAATATGCGTTGGCCTGCAGGCAACTGTGTCAGGTCTACCCGGGCGGTGAAGTCGGTCGTCTCTAGGGCATAGGGGCCAACGATTCGGCGCGCGTTGGCAAAGCTCGCGGTAGTGTCCCATTCCAGCAGCATACGGGCTGGTTTGTCGCTGCGCGCCCATACGATGCTGCGCGCCTGTACAGCGCCGTGGCGCATGTAGTCGTCCGAGTCATCATCGCGGTCATAGGCGCGGCGCTGGGGCAGCACCAGGCTGGTGTCGCCCAGCTGCAAACCGTAGGGCAGGTTGGGGCGCACGCTTTGGGCCGCCACCAGGACAGGTGCGCCCAAGGTGGTGGCTGCAACGCCCAAGTACGAGGCCGATTGGGCCAGAAATCGGCGCCTGGGTAGTTGCTCTGCTATCGAGCTGGCTGGCAGGTCGGGGGTCAATGGGACAGGAATATCTCGGCGGCTATCAGTCATGGAAAACTCCTAGTGCAGTGAATGGGAACTGAACCGTAAGCAATAAACATGAAGCTTTGTTGAATCTGGCGTGACGTTGCCGTGACAGGTGCCCGAGACTGCGCTATGCGGTAAAAATTTCCATCCGTTCACTACATAAGTGATAGCGAACTTATAAATATTGGAGTGTGAAATGTGGTCAAACACATCAAATATTTGGCCGGTACAACTGCTGCGCGGTGTGTGCGTAACAGGGGGTAATATCATCTAGGCACTGGTACAGGTACCACTGCGTCGATCCTCATTTCTGGGCCGCCAAGCCCTGCAATAGCTGCATCAAAGTCTCCGGCATGGTGATGTGCGGATTGTGGCTAGCCTCCAGCTCGGCATACTGCCAACCCGCCTCGGTCTGCGCACGCTGCGTAAACTGGCGGAATACGTCGCCGGGGCCGGGATTCTTGCAGTAGATGTAGGCGCGGGGCAGGGTGTCGATGGCGCCTGTGAGCTTGATGGCTTGCTCAAAGGTTTTGAGGGGCTGCATCACCCGTCTGGGCGTGGCCCAGGCCAAGTCTTCGGCGCTGGTATCTGCGGGCATGGGGTTGGCCGGCACACGCCAGCCCTCGCCATGTTGCTGCACGGCGGCCAGCACGCGGCTGCGGTTGTCTTCGGTTTGCAGGCTCAGCAATGACTGGCCGTCGCGCGGGGCAAAGGCATCCAGGTACACCACCTGGGCCATGCGCCCCTGCGCACGGTCTGCCACGCCGGTGGCCACCATGCCGCCGTAGCTGTGGCCTAGCAAAATGACATCGCTCAGGTCTTCATAGTGCAGCACATTGAGGATGTCATTGATGTGGGTGCCCAGGTCAATGCCAGGGTGCGCCAGGTGAGCGCGCTCGCCCAGGCCGGTGTAGCTGGGTGTGAACAGGGTGTGGCCTGCCTCACGCATCAGCGGGCGCATTTTCTTCCAGGCCCAGCCTGAGCTCCAGGCACCATGGGCGACGACAAATGTGGACATAGAAAGCTACCCGTGAAATCCCTTGTAGAACATGTACGCCGCCAGCAAGTACAGCACGCAGGCAAAGATGCGTTTGAGGCGTTTGATGTTCATGGAGTGCGCTACTTTGGCGCCCAGCGGCGCGGTCAACACACTGGCCATGGCTATCACCAGCAATGCGGGGAGCCAGATGTAGCCTAGCGCGCCCACAGGCAGGCCTGGCAAGCCCCACCCGCTGATGACGTAGCCCACGGCGTTAGCCAACGCGATCGGAAAGCCCAAAGCCGCTGAAGTAGCCACGGCGTTATGAATAGCCACGTTGCAGGCGGTCATCAAGGGCACGCTGATGAATGCACCGCCCGCGCCTACCAGGCCCGACATGAAGCCGATAAAACCTCCCGAGGCAACTTGGGCCAAGCCCACGGGCATTTGCCGCGTGGGCGGTGGTTTGCCTTTGTCCAAAAACATTTGCGTGGCAGAGAAGCTGACGAACATGCCAAAGAAGATGGCTAACCACGCGCCTTTGAGCAGCGAGAACACGCCCAGGCTGGCAATGGCCGCGCCCAGCACGATGCCCGGGGCCAGGCCCTTGACGATGTCCCAACGCACCGCACCGCGCTTGTGGTGCGCGCGGACGCTGGAGATGGAGGTAAAGACGATGGCTGCCATCGACGTAGCAATGGCCATCTTCACGCTGAGGTCGGGCGAGACACCGCGCGCGGACATGATGAGGGTGATGAACGGCACCATGATCATGCCGCCACCGATACCCAAAAGGCCAGCTAGAAAGCCGCTGGTCATGCCCATTAAAAGTAGTTCTACGATCAAGAGCGGTTCGAGTGTCATGGCTTGTGGTTTATAGTTTTTCTATCGCAAGCGCGCGATGGGAAAAATGGGGTAAAGCAAAGGAGACGAAGCGGTAATAAGGTGTCTGCGGCTGAGTGGCCAGACCGGCATCCTGAACCATGGTTCAGGTGGGAAAGGGCAGCCCCACATTGGGTTCATCTAACGCGAGACGATCACGCTTGTAGTGCAATGTTCCTAACCCTTGCTCTAAGAGCATTGGTACAAGGAATATAAAGCCCAGCGACGGCCGCAGACGGTTTTATTCTACGCTCTATCTGTCGTGCAAAACGCTCGCCAACGCGAATAGACGTAACACCGGATGAAGAAATTTTTATCAGTTGCCGTTTGGGTGGGCAGGAGGCCTAAGCCGCACTACAGCAACTGGCCGTCGCTGCCCAATGCCAGATCCAGGCGATGCACCAAAGTAGCCCAACGAGGATCATCGCGCCCTGCATCAGCTTGCGGGTTTGATGCGGTCGAGGCTTTGGCCGCTTGGGCTTGGGAGCCGGTATTCGCCGATGGGCGGTCAGTTTCAAACGCCAAGTTCAGGGCTGCCAATACTGCAATGCGGTCACGCGCCTTGACTTTACCTGCATCACGAATCTTGCACATGGCGGTGTCTACTTTTTCCACCGCAGTCAAAAGCTGCTGCTCGCCGCCTTCGGGCGCGCCCAGCAGGTAGCTTTGGCCCATGATTTGGACTTCGAGTTGTTTCAATGTCATGGGGTTCTTTAAAAATTAAACCGCTTCGTGTTGGCCTGTATCACGTTGCACGGCCTCGGGCAGGCGCTCCAGCAGCGCGTCTACGCGCGAGCGCGCGGCAGACAGGCGAGACTTGAGTGAGTCTCGCTCATGGCTCAAGGCCTGCACCTCTGCACTGAGCAAGGCGTTGGTGCGCGTGAGCTCTTCGTAGCGCAACAGCAGGCGCTCAACGCGCTCGGTCACTTGCTCAATAGGGGAGGTATCTGCCATGGGTGGGGATCGTTATGCCATTGATTCTAGAAGATATTTTTGCTATTGCGCAAGAGGGTGGGTCACCGTTGTCAGTATTTAGAGGGGCTAGGCGGCTAAAATCCACCCTGTTGGTGCTCGCGGTGTGGTTCACACGCC
>JAYVDN010000074.1:0-6034 GCA_043749385.1 Polaromonas sp. | reverse complement strand
CACTACCCACACTTCAAACTCGTCTTCCAGCAAGTCGAGTGCGGTTTGCATCAGACACACATGGGCTTCGCAGCCGGCTATGACGATCGCGTTGCGCTGCACTACCTGCGGCAGGGCTTTTTGCAGGTGCTTGGGCAGGCTGCGGGCGTTGCCTTTGGAGGCTTGGGGCAGATTGCTCTCGGGGCGCAGCCATTCACCCAGGCCCTCTTCTACGGCGCTGAAATGCATCTTGGCCAGCGTCTCTTTGCACAGGGCGCGAATCTCGGGCAGGTTGGGGCCCAGGCCGGAAGGGTTCTCCTCGGTGCCCCAGGTAGGTACGCCCAGCAGACGGGCGGCTTGGCCCAGGCGCACACCGTTGGCTACGGCCTGCGCGCCTTCAAAAATATTGGGCATGAGGCGGGTTTGGTAGTCGACCAAAACGAGTTGGGACTGGGAGACGTCGAGCAGCATAGTGGGCAATCTAAAGAAGGGCTGGGCGGGTGTCGCCAGGGCGAAAGCCAAGGCGGGCTTTGTCAGCCCAGAGTTATGGGAAGGGGTAGGATGTTGACTGATTTTACCCACTGGAGCACTCTATGAACGCCCGCACGCCCATCGCCACGCCCACCGCATCCCTCATGTCGGGCGCAGACTACCGCGAGTCTCTGCGCCGCTACACGCCCACCGTCTTTGTCGATGGCCGCCGGGTGGACAGCGTGGCCGACGAACGCGCCTTTGGCCCGGGCATTAACGCCATTGCGCTGACCTATGACTACGCGCTCAAGCCGCAATACGCCCCTTTGATGACAGCCGTGCAGCACACCAGCGGCAAAACGGTGAACCGCCTGACGCATATCAACACATCGAGTGGCGACCTGCTGAACAAGCTGGAAGCCGTGCGCCTAGTGTGCCAAGAGACGGGTTGCGCCCAGCGCTACCTCACGCATGACGCGATGAACGCCATTGGCCAGGTGACGGCGCGCATTGACGATGCGCACGGCAAGGCGCGCGGCCAGGGGGAACATACCCAGCGCTTTCTGAACTACCTGCACCGCGTGCAAGACGAAGACCTCACTTTAGGCATTGCCATGACAGATGCCAAAGGCGACCGCAGCAAGAAGCCGCACCAGCAAAGCAATGTGGACAGCTACCTGCACATCGTCGAGCGCAACGCAGTAGTGAATGGGAAAAGAGGCATCACCATCAGCGGCACCAAAGCCATCGTCACTGGCGCGCCGTATATGCATGAGCTGCTGGTCATGCCCTGCCGCAACATGGGCAAAGAGGACGCCGACTTTGCCGTCTGCTGCGCCGTGCCCATTGACGCACCGGGCCTGACCATTGTGGCCCGCCCCGCAGGCCGCCCGGGGGAAAAGCTGGAGCACGGCGCGGCGCTGTTCAGCGCCAAGTACGGGCAGAGCACGGGCGTGTGCCTGTTTGACAAAGTGTTTGTGCCGATGGAGAACGTTTTCTACGCGGGCGAGTGGGAGCACACCGGGCACCTCACCTACAGCTACGCCACGCACCACCGCCACACCTGCATCGGGGCGCGTGCGGGCTTTGGCGACTTGCTGATTGGTGCAGGAGCATTGATGTGCGAGGCCAACGGCTTTGACCCGGCGAAAGAGACGCATTTGAAGGAACAAATGGTCGAGCTCATCACCATCACCGAGAGCTTTTTTGCCTGCGGCGTGGCCGCCAGCGTGTATGGCAAGGCAGACGAGCACAGCAACACCTTTATGCCCGACCCGGTGTTCTCCAACATCGGCAAGCTGCTGTTGGCCACCAAGATTTACGACATGCACCGCATCGCCCACTACGTGAGCGGCGGCATCATCGTCACCCTGCCTGGGCCGGATGAAGACCACAACCCCGAGACCGCAGCGCGCCTTTCGAAGGTGCTGCGCGCCAACCCCGATGTGCCCTATGAGCAGCGCATAGAGACCGCGCGTTTTATTGAAGACCTCACTGCCGGTTACCAAGGCGGCTGGTACAGCACCATCAGCCTGCACGGCGGCGGCAGCCCGGCGGCGATGAAGCAGGAGATCTACCGCAACTACCCCGTAGGCAGCAAAGTAGAGCTGGTAGAGCGCCTGCTAGAGCGCGGCATAGCGGCCGATGGATCGGCCGCCGCTGCGCCGCACGACCCTGCACGCGCCATCACGCAAAACCGCCAGCCCGGCAAATGCTGCGACATGGGCTGCACCACGCCTGGGCAGCCGGTGATGGTGGACCTGCCCAGTGTGGTGGCCACCTTGCCATCGGCGCAAAAACTGGCCCCCTCTTCCGCCACAAAAATTACCGATTGACATCTGCAGGGCATGCATTTGCGCTACAGTGTATAAGCGGCACTCAGTCGCATTTCACGCTATTTTTTCACCTCATTTTTTTGAAAGTAAAACCATGAAATTTGCCGCCCTGTGCCTCAGCCTGTTTGCCGCCCTCACCTTCAGCGCGGTAGCGCATGCCAGCCCCCAAGGCGAGAAAATGAAGGCGTGCAGTACCGAGGCTAAAACCCAAGGCCTCGCGGGCGACGCACGCAAGGCGCATATGAAAACCTGCCTCAAAGGCACACCAGAAGAGCAGGCCGCATCGGCTGCCAAAAAGGCTGAGAAAAAAGCCAAAATGCAAGCCTGCAACCTGAGTGCCAAAGAAAAAGGCCTCAAAGGTGCTGAGCGCAAAGAGCAGATGAAAGCCTGTTTGAAAGGATAAGCAGTATGGCCAAAGACTTCAGCACCATGGAAGACAGCAACCGCTCTTCCAACCCCAGCATCCACAGCGTCAGCCAACCGTCGCGGCGTACCGTGTTGCAGGCAGGCGCTGGGGTTGCGGCTAGCACACTGCTGGCACCTTGGTTGGCGGGTTGCGCAACGTCGGCCACTACCGGGCCGCGCATCGGCTTCAAAGCCATCCCCACCGACATGACTGACCGCATCACCGTGCCAGAGGGCTACATAGCCACCGCGCTGGCGCAGTGGGGCGAGCCTGTGGGCGTGCCTGGCAACATGCCCACTTTCAAAATTGACGGCAGCAACAGCGCCGCCGACCAAGCCGTGCAAATGGGCATGCACCACGACGGTATCCACTTTTACGCATTGAGCGGCGCGCAGCGCGGCCTGCTGGTGATGAACCACGAATATGTGGACGACGGCCTGCTGCATGTAGGCGGCTTGACCGAATGGACAGCCGAGAAGGTCAAAAAATCCCAAGCTGCGCACGGTATCAGCGTGGCGGAGGTGCAGCAAAAAGGCAATAGCTGGGAGATGGTGCGCCCGTCCCGCTACGCCCGCCGCATCACTGCCTATACCCCCTTCGCTGTCCAAGGCCCCGCCGCAGGCCACGCCATGATGCGTACCGCTGCAGACCCCACAGGCCGCACCATCCTGGGCACCATCAACAACTGCGCCTCGGGCAAAACCCCATGGGGCACCTACCTGAGCGGTGAAGAAAACTTTCGCTTCTACTTTGGCGGCGGTGACGCGCCCGATGCCCACCAAAAACGCTGGGGTCTGCCCAAAACCGCCTTCTACGGCTGGCCCGCCCACGACGAACGCTTTGACGCCAGCAAGCACCCCAACGAGTTCAACCGCTTTGGCTGGGTGGTAGAAGTCGACCCGATGGACCCCACCAGCATCCCCATCAAGCGCACCGCCCTGGGCCGCGCCGCGCATGAAGGCGCATGGGTGGCAGTCACCAAAGACAAGCGTGCGGTGGTCTACAGCGGTGAAGACGCGCGCTTTGAATACATCTACAAATTTATCAGCCGCGACACAATCCAACCCGCAGGCAATGGCATGACGCAAGCCCATGCCAACCGCGAGCTGCTAGACCACGGCACGCTGTACGTTGCCCGCTTTGACGCTAATGGCAGCGGCCAGTGGCTGCCCCTGGTGCACGGCCAAGGCCCCCTCACCGCAGCCAACGGCTTCGCCGACCAAGGCGAAGTGGTGATCAAAGCGCGCCAGGCCAGCGACGCGCTGGGTGCCACCAAAATGGACCGCCCCGAGTGGCTGGCCATCGACGACAACAGTGGCTGGGTTTACGCCACCCTCACCAACAACAGCTCACGCGGTGAGAAAGATCAGCCCGCAGTCGATACCGCCAACCCCCGCGCCAACAACGTGATGGGCAACATCATCCGCTGGAAAGACGACGAGCACTTTGCAGGCAAGCGCTTTGTGTGGAACCACCTGGTGCTGGCAGGCGACCCAGCGCAAGCGCGCCCCGAGGCCAAAGGCAATATCCAGGGCGATATCTATGCCTGCCCCGACGGCCTGGCGTTTGACGCGCGGGGCACGCTGTGGATACAAACCGATATGCACGCCAGCCAAATGTACAAAGCCGAGCTGGTCAACATGGGCAGCAACCAGATGCTGGCCTGCGACACCGCCACCGGCGAGACGCGCCGCTTTCTCACCGGGCCGGTGAACTGCGAGATCACCGGCTGCACCTGGGCCCCCGATGGGCGCACCATGTTCATTAACGTGCAGCACCCTGGCGAAAATGCGTCAGACCGCAGCGACCCCGCCGAGCCCACTAAATTCTCCAACTGGCCCGACTTCACCCCAGGCGGGCGGCCCCGCTCATCCACCGTGGTGATTCGCAAGCTTGATGGAGGGGTGATAGGAAGTTGATGTCTTGCTGTTTGCCAACAAAGCTTGCGCTCGTGCTGAGCGCGTTGAAGCGGCGCCCTGGGATCTGGTGCCGCTACAGACCATAGATCCCACAACAACTTACTCCAGCCCCAGCTCCTGGATTTTGCGGGTGATGGTATTGCGGCCAATGCCCAGCTTGACTGCAGCTTCAATGCGGCGGTTGCGGGTGGTAGACAGGGCGGCTGCGATGAGGGTGCGCTCGAAGCGGGCGGTGAGCAGGTCCCACACGTCGCCCTTGTCCTGGGCCAACAGGGCCAAGGCCTGGATGGCCAGGTCGGCCTCCCAGCCCGCGCCAGCAGCAGGCACCGCAATGTGTACGCTCTGGTGGGGCGACATGGGGTCATGAAAGGCAGCCTGCGGACTCAGCATCTCGGCAGTGGCATATTCTGATGCATTGGGGGCATTAGCCCTTGTAAATACAGCGGGAGAAGCTACAAAGTTAGGAGCATCTTGCGTCGCCTGTGCGGTGCCGTGGCTTGCGGCGGCGCTGGCAGGGGAAGCGGCACTGATCGAGCCTGCATGAGACGAACCCGCCGCAGTCGAACCCGCCAAACCACCCGCAGCAGGCTCCGTACCTAGCACCTCGGGTGGCAAGTCTTTCTCGTCGATCACTTGTGTAGGCGCCATCACCGTAAGCCAGTGGCACACGTTCTCCAGCTGGCGCACGTTGCCCGGGAAGGCAAACTGCGACAGGCGTGCCAAGGCCGCCGGGGAGATGCGTTTGGGCTCTACGCCTAGTTGCTTGGCCGACTGCTGCAAGAAATGTTTGGTGAGCGCAGCAATGTCTTCACGCCGCTCGCGCAGGGCAGGCAGGCGCAGGCGGATGACGTTGAGGCGGTGGAACAGGTCTTCGCGAAAGCCACCTTCTTTGACGCGCTGCTCCAGGTCTTGGTGGGTGGCGGCGATGATGCGCACATTGGTTTTGATGGCGCTGTGGCCGCCGACGCGGTAAAAATGGCCATCGCTCAGCACCCGCAAGAGCCGGGTTTGCAGGTCAAACGGCATGTCGCCGATTTCGTCCAGAAACAGCGTGCCGCCGTCGGCCTGCTCGAAGCGGCCTCGGCGCATGGTCTGCGCGCCGGTGAAGGCGCCGCGCTCGTGGCCAAACAACTCGGACTCCAGCAAGTCTTTCGGGATGGCCGCCGTGTTGATCGCCACAAACGGTCCCTTGGTGCGCGGCGAGTGCTTGTGCAGCGCGCGCGCCACCAGTTCCTTGCCGGTGCCCGACTCGCCGGTGATCATGACGGTGACGTTGCTTTGCGAGAGCCGGCCGATGGCGCGGAACACGTCCTGCATCGCCGGCGCCTGGCCCAGCATTTCAGGCACCCCTTCGGCGGATTCGACCACGCCGTCTTCGCGCACGCTTTCGGCAATGGCGCGCCGGATCAGTTCGAGTGCGTGGT
>JAYVDN010000073.1:0-3007 GCA_043749385.1 Polaromonas sp. | reverse complement strand
ATCAGCAAAACGCGCTTAGGACTATTTGTGCGCGGGGTCACGCAAAACCGACCCATCGCCGCGTGCATGGGTGTGAACACTGCGCGCATCGATACCTATGCCTTCGCGTTGGGTTCGGGCATTGCGGGCCTGGCTGGCTGTGCGCTCAGCCAGATCGGTAACGTAGGGCCTGACCTGGGCCAGAGCTACATCGTGGACTCGTTCATGGTAGTGGTGCTGGGTGGTGTGGGTCAGCTAGCGGGCACCGTGTACGCAGCCATGGGCCTGGGTATTCTCAATAAATTCCTCGAAGGCTGGGCGGGCGCGGTGCTCGCCAAAATCGCCATTTTGGTCTTCATCATCATCTTCATCCAAAAACGTCCGCAAGGCATTTTTGCGATGAAGGGTCGCAGTGCGGAGGCCTGATATGACTGACCGTACTCAAACCATGCATGCCCACCAAGCCGTTCTGACTGAACACCACCCCGTTCGCACTGAGCCACAATCCGTTAGCACTGAGCCACAATCCGTTCGCACTGAGCCTGTCGAAGTGCTCGCGAAGCCTTCGACAAGCTCAGGCCGAACGGGGGGTGATTCAGGCCGAACGGGGTTTGAACTGCCTAAACCTGCGCCCTTGCTCAGCCGCAAAGGCTGGGCTACCTTTCTCATGGTACTGATCGCCGTCTGCGCACTCGCGCCACTGCTCAATTTAGTAGTGCCGCAAAGCAGCATCTTCCACATGAGCGACTTTGCGGTGCTGCTGGTGGGCAAGATCATGTGCTTTGCCATCTGCGCACTGGCGATGGATTTGATCTGGGGCTACACCGGCATTTTGTCTTTGGGCCATGGCCTGTTCTTCGCATTGGGGGGCTACGCCATGGGCATGTACCTGATGCGCCAGATAGGCTTGGAGGGCAACTACAAAAGCGAGTTACCAGACTTTATGGTTTTCCTGGACTGGAAGACTTTGCCCTGGCATTGGACAGGCAGTGCATCCTTCATTTTCCAAATGGCGATGGTCATCTTGGCACCTGGCCTGCTGGCGCTGGTGTTCGGCTTCTTCGCCTTCCGCTCGCGCATCAAGGGCGTGTACTTCTCCATCATCACCCAGGCTTTGACGTATGCCGCCATGCTGCTATTTTTCCGCAACGAGACGGGCTTTGGGGGCAACAATGGGTTTACCGATTTCAAGCGTATTTTGGACATTCCGGTAGCCACGCAGAGCACGCGCATGGTGCTGTTTGTTATCACGGGTTTCACGCTGCTGGGTTTTTATCTGTTCTCACGTTGGCTGGTGCAAAGCAAGTTTGGCCGCGTGCTGCAAGCTATTCGCGATGCCGAAACGCGGGTCATGTTCTCGGGCTACAACCCCGTGGCCTACAAGCTGACTATCTGGGTGATCTCTGCAGTGATGTGCGGCGTGGCAGGCGCGCTGTATGTGCCGCAGGTGGGCATCATCAACCCCAGCGAGATGTCGCCCGCCAACTCGATTGAGATTGCCATTTGGGCGGCAGTGGGTGGCCGCGCTACCTTGATCGGCCCGATCGTGGGCGCATTTTTAGTCAACGGTGCCAAGAGCTGGTTTACCGTTGCGTTCCCGGAGTACTGGTTGTACTTTTTGGGCGCCATGTTTATAGCTGTCACGCTGTTTCTGCCGCAAGGCATCGTGGGCTTGGTCAGGAAGTTCACCGGTAAAAAAGAAGAGGGCAAGGTATGACCCCAGATCTATTGGAAGACGGTGCCAAGCGCTTGGAAAAGCGCGAGCACACCAGTGCAGACAACACCCAGTCGGGCGGCCACAACGCGGGCTACTCGCGCTTGGCCACCCCCGGCGAAGTAGACATTACCCACGGTCGTATTCTGTACCTGGAAGACGGGAACGTGAGCTTTGACGGCTTCAAAGCCATAAACAATTTATCGCTAGACATTGCACCCGGCGAGCTGCGCTGCATTATCGGCCCCAACGGCGCGGGCAAGACGACGATGATGGACATCATCACTGGCAAAACCCGGCCGCAAAGTGGCACGGTGTTCTTTGGCTCCACCATCGATCTTCTGCGCTACAACGAATCACAAATCGCTCAAATGGGCATTGGCCGCAAGTTCCAAAAACCTACCGTGTTTGAACAGCTCACAGTGTTTGAAAACCTCGAACTCGCGCTCAAGACCGACAAGAACGTCAAGCCGTCGATGTTCTTCAAACTCAACTCACTGCAGAGTGACCGCGTAGCCGACATCTTGCACACCATCCACTTGGCGGACAGTGTGAACGGCATGGCAGGCAACCTCAGCCACGGCCAAAAGCAATGGCTAGAGATCGGCATGCTGCTGATGCAAGACCCCAAGCTGCTGCTGCTGGACGAGCCGGTGGCAGGCATGACCGACGAAGAAACTGCCCGCACCGCAGAGCTGTTTCTCACCCTCAAAGGCAAGCACAGCCTGATGGTGGTGGAGCACGACATGAGCTTCATCAAAACAATTTCAGAAATTGTCACTGTGCTGTGTGACGGCGCTGTGCTGGCGCAGGGCACTTTGGATCAAGTGCAGCAAGATGAAAGAGTCATCGAGGTGTACCTTGGACGTTAATCAAAGCCACAATTCGGACTTCCGAGCAGCCGAACTTCCGGACGCAGAGGACGCAAAGATGCGCAAAGGACGCAAAAGGACAGCCAAAAATTCGGCTTGGATTTTTTTGTATTCCTTTTGCGCCCTTTGCGTAACCTTAGCGTCCTCTGCGTCCGGTATTTTTCTTCGCCTGCATCCAGGAGCGTTCTTATGCTGAAAGTCAAAAACGTCAACCAATACTACGGCGGCTCCCACATCCTGCGCGATGTGAGCATGGAGGCCAACCTAGGCAAAGTCACAGTCGTACTAGGCCGCAACGGCGTAGGCAAGACCACCCTGCTCAAATCGCTGATGGGCCTGGTGCCCATTAAAAACGGCAGCATCGAGTTCGACGGCAAAGCCATTCAAGATGCCACGCCCTACCAGCGCGCCCGCGCAGGCATAGGCTTTGTGCCCCAAGGCC
>JAYVDN010000072.1:0-3961 GCA_043749385.1 Polaromonas sp. | reverse complement strand
CAAAATTTATCAGAATTAAAACGAGTATCTCCACGCAAATCTCGTTCAAAACTTCCATAAACATCCAGCGCAGCACTCGGCGCAAAGGCCAGCACGCCGCCCATTTTCCAGCCGTTCAAAAAAGAAGCGGTATTGGACCAATGCTGCCCCGCAGCAAACTTGCCCAGCCTTTGCGCTTCTAGCGCGCTGGTACCCAGTGCCCGGGCACTGGCCGAGCCGTATTGGGCCGCCATGCGTGCGCCTTCGCCTAGCGCGGGCGTGATCACCTGCATAGGCAGTCCCGAGATGCGCAGGCGCGGGCGGGGGCGGCCTTTGCCGGTGTTGTTGGCGTTGTACAGTGTCATGTACTGGTTGATTTTGATGCTGCTGCCAGCACCCGACTGTATGGTGCGGGCCGCTGCTTGCAGAGCATCGGTAGTGCGCTTGTCTACGGCGGCGTTGATGGCTTTTTTGACCTCATTGGCGTTGCCCAGAATATTGCCTGGGCCTGCGGTGGCGTTTTTCCCTTCACTGAGCAGCCGGTCTACCGATCCCACACTGCCTGCGGGATCACCATACAGATATGCGTTGAGCCAGGCGGTGTCGGCTGCGGTACTGGCGCTGCTCGGAGTGCTGGTGTGGGGGGTGATACCTGATACCGTAGAACCCAAGGCGCTGGCTACGATTTGTTGGGCGAGTACATCGTCTAGGTCAAAGTCTCCTTCAAGCTGGCGGATGGAGACATCCCAGCCGTCTGCGCGGCACATGCCGCCTCCGCCGTGGTGGCGGTAGTTGACGGGTAGCATCCTTTGGTAGCTTTCCACCTCACGCAGGGCCTGCTGGGCTTGGCGCTGGGCTTCTTGCTGGACGGGGGACAAAGTGGCCATGGTGGTTCCCTGCATATTTTGAGCTTCGACGGTCGCTACGTTTTAATTTGAAATATACGTGAAGCCGTGGTTTTGCAGAGTGTATGTTATGTTTTTTTACAAGTTGCGTATAGAAATGCAACTATCAGCCCGCCTTGAAATTGGTTTGCAATCACTAGATGAAAATTGATCAATATGCATATAAATGGTGTTTTGGACCGTGTTCAGACGCCGAAGGGCGTGCGTCAGAACTGGGACGCAGACCCCCCATGCTACATTCCCACCTATGAACGCTAAGACTGACCTCCAAGGCAAACACATCGTATTGGGCTTAACCGGCGGCATTGCTGCGTACAAGGCGGCAGAGCTGTGCCGCGCGCTGATCAAAGAGGGCGCTACGGTGCAGGTGGTGATGACTGAGGGGGCAGAGCAGTTCATTACGCCGGTGACCATGCAGGCGCTGAGTGGGCGCACGGTGTACACCAGCCAGTGGGACGCGCGCGAGGCTAACAATATGGCGCACATTAACCTTAGCCGTGAGGCCGATGCGATAGTCATTGCGCCCGCCAGCGCTGATTTTATGGCCAAGCTTTTGCATGGCCGGGCCGATGACTTGCTTAGCCTGATGTGCCTTGCCAGACCACGAGCAGACTCTGTGCAAGGCAGCGCCAAACCAGTGCCCTTGCTGGTAGCGCCCGCCATGAACCGCGAGATGTGGTCGCACCCCGCCACGCAGCGCAATATGGCGCAACTGGCCGCAGACGGCGCGCACATGCTGGGCGTGGGCAGTGGCGACCAAGCCTGTGGCGAGACGGGGGACGGCCGCATGCTGGAGCCTACAGAGCTGTTGGACGACATCATCGCGTTCTTCCAGCCCAAAGTGCTGGCCGGGCAACATGTGCTGATCACTGCGGGGCCAACCTTTGAGGCGATGGACCCGGTGCGCGGCATGACCAATTTAAGCAGCGGAAAAATGGGCTTTGCCATCGCCCGAGCCGCGCGCGAGGCGGGCGCGCAAGTGACGCTGGTGGCCGGGCCGGTAGGGCTGGCTACACCGCGCGGTGTGACGCGGGTGGATGTGAAGTCTGCCCAAAACATGCTGGACGCCAGCGTGCTGCATGCACCCATGGCCAGCGTATTCATAGCCTGCGCCGCAGTGGCCGACTGGCGGCCTGCTTCTGCGGCAGAGCAAAAGATAAAAAAAGACGGCTCGGGAAAAACCCCGGTGATGGAATTTACCGAGAACCCCGATATCTTGGCTACGCTAGCAAAAAGCGAGCGCGCAAAGAAAGGCGAGCTGTTTTGTGTAGGCTTTGCCGCCGAGAGTGAAAATTTACTTGCGCACGCCACCGCCAAACGTCTGCGCAAAGGCGTGCCGCTGCTGGTAGGCAACCTGGGCCCCGCCACCTTTGGCCAAGACGACAATGCGCTGCTGTTGGTAGACGCGCATGGCGCGAAGGAGATAGAGCGCGCACCCAAGCTGGTGCTAGCCAGGCAACTGGTGCAAGAGATTGCGCGGCGCATGCTGTTGGCGTAGCTGCGTTCGCCCTGAGCTTGTCGAACGAAGGGCGCGCCAAGGCCCCAACCAGCGAGTTAACCAGCGAGTTACTTGGTCTTGACAGGCGTATCCATCTCGCCCCGGTACTCCACCTTGCCGCGCAGCTTGGCGCGGGGGTGCACGTCCATCACCTCGTCGTACGCGGCGTCGCCCAGCAGGGTGGCTGAGCCGGTGATCTCCAGTGCTTTGCGGGCCACCACGCTGCCCACTACTTTGCCCTCAATAAAAATATAGTCGGCCTCCATGCGGGTGTTTTCTACGATGCCGGTAGCGCCCACGTGGATGGTGCCGCCCGTGTCAAAGCTGATGTTGCCTTTGAGCGTGCCATCTACTTTGATACCCAGATCGCGCGAGGTTTGAAACGAACCGTCAAATATCGCGCCCTCGGCGATCAGGCTGGAAATGGCGGAGAGGCGCTCGGTAGGTACAAGGCGGGTGGTGGTGGGAGTAGCTTGGTTTTTCATGGATTTGTCTCCTTTAGGTTCAATTGGGTTTCTGGCTTGAGCTGGAAAGAGTCTGTGGCAAAAGGGATTGACATGTCTGGGCGAGAGACCGCGTCACCAGGCGCTAGCATGTGCGACTGCATGCGCAGACGCAAATCGGTTTGGTGCGGCGGGGCGGCAGTTGGCGTTGCGCCCACAGAATGGGCTGGCTGCCATGCAGGATGGAACTGATACACCAGATAAACCACGGACACCAGCACTGCGCATAGTGCCAGCAAGTAGTAGCGGTACTTCCACAGCCACCAAAGCACCCAACGCACGGCCAGCCGCCTGCGCGCTACACGCTGGTCGCGTTGCCAGCTGTTTTGCAGCGCCGTTTGGCGCAGCGTGTTGGTGTCGACGACGGGCACGCCCACGCTGGCAGGGCCTAAGGCATCCAGTGAAGGCGAAGGGGTAGCGGGTTTGACAAACATTGTGTGCCACGGTCACATGTCTCTAGTGAGCCAGCTTGGCAGGCGCAGGGGCGGGGGCTGCTGCGGTGCGCTCGCGCTTGGTGGCGGCTTTTTCCAGCGTGGCGTTCAGGTCGGCACCGTTAACTTGCAAACGGTTGTAGCGCACATGGCCCGACACGCGGGAGGCATCATGCAAAGCCACCGACCCACCGCCAGCGTCCAGCAGGCCATCGGTTTGGCCCATGACCGAGATGTTGTCGGCCACGATGTCGCCCTTGACATGGCCGGTCTCGGTCACTATCACGGTAATGCTGGTGCCCACTGACTGCATGAGGTTGCCTTCGATCTTGCCACCCACGGTGCACAGGCCAATCAGCTGCGCATTGCCTACAAAATTAACGCCCTCGGCAATCATGCTGCTGCGGTCGCTCCCGCCCTCGGCGGATCCGGCTACGTGCATCGGGGCCAGCACGGGTAGCTGGCTGGACGGGCCGCTGTGCATGGCCGCTCCAGCTTGCACCTGCAATGCTTTGGGGGGTAGGGGGGTGGCCACTTTCGCATCGGTTGTTGCAACAGGGGGAGTGGCTGGTGCATGCGGCGGTGTCGCAATAAACGGGGGCTTGTCAGTCATGGTGGTCTCCTGATGGTGTGGCTTTGAATCTA
>JAYVDN010000071.1:0-3526 GCA_043749385.1 Polaromonas sp. | reverse complement strand
CAGCATGTTTTACGCAAGGAGTTGCCATGCAAAAAGGCTTATACAGTTCAGCTCTTACCTACTGGCTCATGGGCCTTGCTTTGGCCATCGGCAGTGGTGCGGTGTTCGCTGCCGACACGCCCAGCGCGCCAGTGTCAGCAGCGCCTGACCGCATGGTCACCGCACGCGCGGCAGTCCAGGCCAAAGACTGGCCCAAAGCCATTGTGCAATTGAACGCCCTGGTCAAGGCCGAGCCTAAAAACGCCGACGCCCACAACCTGCTGGCCTACAGCAACCGCAAGCAAGCCCAGCCAAATTTGCCTAAGGCCTTTGAACATTACAAAATCGCCTTGCAATTGGACCCCAAGCACAAAGGCGCGCATGAGTATATTGGCGAGGCTTACTTGATGGACAAAAAGCCTGAGGAAGCCGAGAAGCATCTGGCCATACTCGAAAAATTGTGTGGCAATACCAGCTGCGAAGAATACGCAGACCTGGCTAAATCCTTAGCGGCCTACCGAGCGAACAACAAGTAAAAAAGTAAATCAGGCAGCTTGCAATTCCGATTGAAAAACGCTGCCTTGGCAGCGTTTTTTTATAGCGCGCGACCGTCGGCTAAAGGATTACTTCGCTACTGCAGCGGGATGCACTTGGCCGGGTTTGTCCTCCATGAAGCCGGAGCCGTCTTTCATGCCTTTTTTGCCCATCACTTGCCATGCGGTTTGTTGGCCCGTCAAACGCGCTAAAAACTCCAGCTCCGCATCCGAATGGTTCATCGGTTTGGCGGGGGTCAGCAGCCGCCCTTTGGTAGCGCTGGGCTCTGCCCAGAATGCCTGGTGGTACTGCGCTTGGCTAAGCAGTTTGTCTTCTGCGGCAGCCATATCGACCACACCGTAGCAGTTGCAAAAATAGGTTCGGAAACTCTGGGCGTCCAACACCTCGGTGTACACCCCAGTGCCGCGAATACCCGCTGTCAGGGTCGGCGTGATGATCCGGCGGGTCTGTCCCTTGCCCCATACACTGGCCACAGCACCCGTGAGCAAGCGCAAGACGCTCACTACACTAAGCGTGGCACCGCGCTCCACCACCAAGCGCGAGTTTTGCCGCACCTGAAAAGCGGCATTGCCAATTACAAAAATCAAATTCGATCCTGGCCCTGTGGCGATCGAGTCACCCGACTGGATCACCTGCTGAGGAGTCAAACGCTGGCCATTGAGCAGTGCATCGCCCACCAGCTCGACCACGTTGCTGCGCTGCTGGGCGAAAGCAGCACTGTAGCCACCCATGGCGGTCCACGCGGCGGCGGCGCTTAAAAAGCTGCGGCGCTGGTACCAGGTGACTTCGTCTTCGGTGCGGCCTTGCAAACTATGCTGTTCCATGGGGTTCATCTCCAAAAATATGGGTACAAATCATCAAGTGGTTTTAGCGCAAACGCTTATGCAGCGGGTGCTTCAGCCTTGTCTGTCGGTTCATCATGCACGAAACTATCACGAAAAGTGAAATAAATTGAACTAAAAAACATCGCCGCCATGGTCAGCGCCAGCGGCACCATTACTACGCTGGCCGCCGCGCCGATGCCCAGTAAGGCCATCACACTGACGGCGACGACACCGGCCAGGGCAAACACCGCCATCCACAACAAGCCGTATACAGCATAGGCGCCCAAATTGCGTAGACAGGCTACGAGGCTGAAAAATAGGGCCTTGGTAGGCGGCACACCATGCCAATGCACCAGCGCAGGCGCATGCCAGAACAACAGAGAAAACGGGATGTACAAGAGCATGCCCACCCAGGTGGCAGTCTGAAAATCTGCCTGGTCCAACACCTCTTTGTTAAGTTTGCCTCCGAACAAATACATGCTGGCAAACTGCCCGCCGTCAAACAGTGCCGTCGCACCCATGACCAATAAAAATCCAGCGGCATACAGCGCGCCCAATACCAACATGGCACGCAGGCGTGCGTGGCCGGCGCGAAAGGCGGTGGCCAGCACCGAGGGCATTGGGAATTTTCCGTTTTTTGCTTGCAAGGTGGCAACCATGAGGCCCAAAGTAGCTGCCGGTAGAAGAGCCAAGGCCAGCACGCTGCCAATGACCGGGATCACCGTGGCAACCGATAGGGCGGCCATGAACATAAAAAACAGACCGCCCAAAGCCAAGGGTTGCTTGAAAAAAGTAGTAATGCCCAGCTTGACCCATGTCACACCGGTACGCGCGGGTACGATTTGCAGTTTCATGAATGGGTCTAGTTGAAGTGGGCGATGCGCTCGCGCAAGACACGCTCAAAATGCGCCGGGTCGTGGGCGGTCAGCACGGCGGCATCGCGCGGCAGGTGCAAGTCCCATAGGCGCGACAGCCAAAAACGCAGGGCCCCTGCGCGCTGCATGGCGGGCAGCAACTGGCGCTCGGCTTTAGACAGTGGGCGCGCTGCGTTATAGGCCTGCACAAAGGCCGCCTCATGCTGTGCATGCGGCAGGCCACTACTTACTTCAATGCACCAATCGTTCAGCGCTACAGCCAAGTCAAAAGCCCAAGTGTCAACGCCTGCAAAGTAAAAATCAAAAAACCCGGTCAATTTTTCGCCTTCAAACATCACGTTATCGCGGAACAGGTCGGCATGCACGGCGCCCCGTGGCAGGGCGCTGTAGGCGCTGCTTGCGTGCACATGGTTTTGGTAGGCCAGTTCGCTTTGAATCAGAGCCGCCTGGGGCGGGGTCAGAAAGGGCAGCACCACGCGCACTGTGTCGTTCCACCAAGGCAGGGCGCGCAGGTTAGGCTGGGCGCGGCTGTAATCACGCCCGGCGATATGCATGCGCGCCAACATGTCACCCACCAAAGCGCAGTGAGCAATGCCGGGCTGCAACTGGCTTTTGCCTTTGAGCTTGTTCACCACCGCCGCCGGCTTGCCCAGCACGCTGAGCAAAATATCGCCATTTTTATTGGCCTGCGGGTCAGGCACCGGTATGCCGCGCTGGGCCAGGTGCTTCATCAGGTGCAAGTAGAAAGGCAACTGTTCGGCGCTCAGGCGCTCAAACAGGGTTAGCACATAGTCGCCTATGTCGCTGGAGGCAAAATAGTTGGTGTTTTCTATGCCGCCTTCGCAGCCTTTGAGGCTGGTGAGCTGGCCGAGCTTCAAATCGCTGAAAAGCTGCGCTGCCGTGTCAAACGGAACTTCGGTATATACGGCCATGGATCTGTCGGTAAAAAGGAGAGGTTAGTGGCAGATTGTAGAAGGCTCTGCGGCTCTGGCCTGCGCGGTGGTGCTATCTGGGGTGACAATGCAGGGTATGACCGACGATATTTCTACCTCCGCCCCTCTTTTCCCCGCCCCCGAGGCCGATATGGCCGGCCAACGCCTGCTGCTGGTCGATGGCTCCAGCTACCTGTACCGCGCTTTCCACGCCATGCCTGACCTGCGCGCTGTGCCGGGCGACCCCAGCAGCCCGGCCACCGGGGCCATTCGCGGCATGATCAACATGATGGGCTCGCTTAAAACCCAGTACCCCGCGCACTATGTGGCCTGCGTGTTCGATGCCAGCGGCCCCACCTTC
>JAYVDN010000070.1:0-5113 GCA_043749385.1 Polaromonas sp. | reverse complement strand
TACCTCAGCGGCACCGAAGCCGCCCACACCACGCCGCCCGACGACATCATGGAGGCCTGCTTTGACGACTTGGTGCAGGGCATCAACGAAGGCGCAGGCTGGCGCGTGCCCAAAGAGCCGGTGCAAAATTTAAGCATCCAAAATTTAAGCCTAAAGAACGCCACCCTCTGGGGCGGCAACCTGTGCGTCACCACCGCGCTGCTGGGCACGCCCTATATGCCGCAGATCGACAAAGGCGTGCTGTTTTTTGAAGACGTAGCCGAGCATCCCTACAAGGTCGAGCGCATGCTCACCAGCTGGTTGCACGCAGGCGTTTTGCAGCGCCAGCGCGCCATCGTGCTGGGGCAGTTTAGCCACTACAAGCTCTTTCCCGCCCACGACAAAGGCTACAAGCTGCAAACCGTGGTCGACTGGCTGCGCACGCAAACCAAGGTGCCCGTGCTCACCGGCATGCCCTTTGGCCACGTACCCACCAAGGTGTGCCTGCCGGTAGGCGCCAAAATCAGTTTGACCACCGAGGGCCGCGATGCGCTGATGTTTTGGGGTTAAAGTGATAGGTTTCATAGTTCCTATAATTGCTTACAAATTGAAGTCAATGTAGCTACGCACACCCACCTACCATGCCAAACCTTGCCCCCCTGTATGTACGGACACCGCAAGGAAGGATAGCCGCCTTTAGCCCCTTCACCGAGCTGCCCGCGCCGCTCAAAACCTTGCTCAAGGCGGTAGACGGCAAAACCGCCACGACCGCCATAGAGGCAGTCCACGCCGCGTTGGGCGATGTGGCGCGTATGCTGACTTTTCTGCAGAGCAACGGGCTCATCGCAGACAAAAACGCTGCGTTTACCCCCGCAATGTTGGACAAACCGGCTTTGCCTGAATTGCCCGACCTACCCAAGCAGCCATGGACAGACAGCCGCAGTATGTTTGCCCACACCCATGGCAGTGATTTTGGCACTAGCCTGGCCAGCTACTTCTCAGCCTCGCAGCTGGGCAGCTGGAACGACGAGACCATAGCCTTGATGGACACGCCAGCGCATGCGCCCGCCAGCGTGCTAGACCTGCTGGCCCAGCAGGTGGCCGACTCCATGTGCACGTTCGTTTTAGACCATTTGCCATCCAAAACCTTCTCAAAGATCGCCAAGATTGAGAAAATTCTGACCCCAGCCCAATTAAAAGCCGAACTGCCAAAGTACGAGCTGTTAGTCAAGTCAATAGGCCCTAAGGGTGCAGAGCACTTCGGCGTTATCCAACAACTGTCCGACAAACTGTTTGCCAAAGCCGGCCTGTAAGTCAACGAAGCCAACGCACAAGCTAACGCATCAGCTAACGCACAAGCCAAAAATCACCATGCCAGCCCTCGCCAACCTCTATATTCGCACGCCGCAAGGCAGAGTCACTGCATTTAACCCTGCCACGGTGTTGCCAGCCCGGCTCAAAACCTTGCTCAAAGCGGTAGACGGTAAAACCAGCACCGCCGCGCTGGAGGCCGCGCATGCAGCGCTGGGCGAGGTGGCCAGTTTGTTGGCTATGTTGCTGGACTACGGGCTTATCGCAGACAAAAATGCGGTCGCTACTTTTGCCAGCGTACCCCCAGCGCTTGCGGATACACCGCCTTGGGTCAACAGCGACAACGCCTTGCTCGACTCGAGCTTCAGCGATTTTGGCACCAGCGTGTTTGGCCAACTTCCCAGCCCGCAGTCCAAAAAGTCAGAGTGAAATGCCGCGTCTTTGCCCATGACAAAAGCCCTGCATCCCGCGCCACCCCTGGCTACGACACCACGCCAGCCGCCACCTGCTTTTACAACAGCGGGTCGAACTGGCGTATGTTTTAGGCACTATAAATTAAATAGCTGCTCCCGCGATATTCTATTGGCTTGCAGCCCGTTTTAGGGGTCAAAATAGCCCTCGCAAAATGGTTTTAACAGTCAAATAGCTGGTAAAGCACCCATTTAGTTGTCTAAAACAATAGGTACACCGCCCTAACAGTTACTTTTTCTTTCAATAGCGCTTATATAATGAATTTATGATACAAAAGTACAGCTCTCGCACACCGTAAGACCCACATGCCAGCCCTTGCCGAACTCTACATACGCACACCGCAAGGCAGAGCCACGGCATTTAATCCAGCGGCCGTGTTGCCTGCACCCTTGAAGGCGTTGCTCAAGGCGGTAGACGGTAAGACAGCTACCAGCGATTTACAGACCGCACATGTCAAGCTGGGCGATGTAGCTAAGTTGATGGCCATATTGCACAGCAATGGGCTGATCGCAGACAAGCACGCAGCCTTTGCCAAAGTCAGTGCTGACCAAGCCGGTACTCCACAATTCGTAGACAGCCAAAGCCCCTTGATTGAGTCGAGCCAGAGCAGCTTTGATCCCAGTTCACAGGGCGATTTTTCAAATACTGGCTCTGTGGTGTGGAGCCACACCTCGCCTGCGGGCCTGGAGGCGCCTCCCCCCAAGCCCGATGGCTTGCTAGACCGCATAGCCCAGCAGGTGGCAGACAGCATGGCCACCTTTGTGCTCACGCACATGCCGCAAAAAGCCTTTATGGAGCTACCGACGATTGAAAACATATTTACCCCAGACCAACTCAAGGCGGAGCTTCCAAAATACGAAATTTTGGTGCAAGCCCTTGGCCCGGTTGGGGAGGAACACTTTTTAGAAATCAACAAGCTGACGGCTAAGCTTTTGGCAATGTGAGCAATTTTTCAACCATGACCCTTTGCACCGTCGTTTTATTGTGAATTCCCGCTAGCTGCTGTAGGGATATTCACACTGGATCGTGCAATCTATGTCAAATTGCTTGCAAGGTTTTGCTTAACTCTATAAAGTTCGTGTCTAATTGTTACTATTTGTTTGGGTTGTTGCTGCAATTCCCAGCTGCTGAATTATCTTAGATTTTCAAATAACTGCTATTCATGACTGTTTATGTTCGTACCGAAGATGGTCAGTTGGCTGCGTACAGCCCCGACTCGGCACTCCCACGTAAGCTACGTTCACTTCTTAAAGTGATCGATGGCAAAACTACGTTGGACGTGTACACGGAAAGTCTGCACGCGTTTGGCGACGTGCGAGGCGTAATGCAGTCGTTCGTGATGGCTGGCCTGATCAGGCCTTTGGGTCAGTCTGCGGCCTATGTGCCTGAGCGTCAGCCCGAACGTCAGCCCCAGCGTCTGCCCGAACGTCAGCCTGAGCCCGAGCCGGTCACTGCGCCTGAGCCTGTCTCCATGTGGAGCAGCGCCAAGACGATGATTGGCAACAGACTGGCATCACAAAATTTTAAGCCCTTTCAGCCCAGTGTGCCCGACGACCCGACCATTCATGTGTATGGACAAAGCGTGATGGCCACCAACAACATGCTGGCCGGCCCTCCAGACCCCCAAGCGCTGACACGGGCGGTGGACCTGATGTCCGATTTTGTGCTGACTAACGAGCCCACCCAAGCCATGATGGTGCTCAAAGAGCTGGAGCAGCTGCAAACCCTGGAGCAATTAGCCGTGACCCTGGGCGGCTATGAACAGGTCATTTCCCATCTGGGTGCACCAGCCCAGGCGCATTTATTGCTTGTAAAACAAATACTTCAGGAGAATATGTAATGCATGGGGTAATGAACGCTACGGAAAGTCATTGCGATGTCTGATATCCAAGACGTGGTGTACGCTATCACCGCCCGAGGCTTTGCCACACTGCGCACCGACAGTGCGGTGGTATCCCTGCAGCATAAAACTATTTTGACCATGGTGGACGGCGTATGCCCAGTAGCCCAGTATGAGCCATTTTTGCTGGCCTTTGCGCCTCTGGGCGAGAAGTTTGAGCTGCTGGAAAAACTCGGCTGCCTGCGCCGTGTCGGCACAGTGTCATCTTATGCGATCAAAATGTTCGATGAGTCTTCCAAGGCGGGGGTGTCGGCGTCCAAAATGCCGCGCATCGACGCAGAGCATCAAAATTCTGGTTTTGCGCCCATTTAATGATCTCGCTGCAGCGCAAAATTGACCAACCCAATTTCAGGAGTAACAAATATGTCAAACGTGTACCGTAAATCCTTCAAAGGTATTGACGAAGTCGCCTTTAAAACCTCCGGCCTGCCCATGCGCATGATGAGCTATTTGGTTGCCGTAGACGGCGAATCGTCGGTTGACCAGCTGGTAGCGCGCAACCCGCAATTGCCTTCATTGGCGGCGGTTTTGCAGGGCCTGCTGGAGCAGGGTTTCTTGGAGGTGGCGGGTACCGTAGCCAATGTAGTGGGCATTGGCGCTGCGCGCGTAGCCAATGGCGCGCCTACGCAAAACTACCAGCAGCAGCAACCGATGCAGCAGCAGCAACCGATGCAGCAACAGCAACCGATGCAACAGCAGTATCAACCTCAGCAGTACCAACCCCAGCAGTACCAGCCGCAGCAAGCGCCGCAGCAAAACTATGCGCCGCAGCAGCAGCCACAAGGTTCATCACCCGAGCTGGAAGTCATCAAGACCAACATGATGCGCGATGTCAGCGGTGTCCTGGGCTCGGATGCCGCGCCGGTGATCAGCAAAATTCAAGCCTGCAAAACCAGAGACGATCTGTTTAGCACCATGATCGGCATCAAGAAGATCATCACCATTTACTCTGACCGCAATGCGGCAGACAAGTTTGGCGCAAAGTACAACAACCTTGCCTAGTGCTCGATATTATTTTCGGCGGTATTTTTCGGTCTTGTTTTTCGACGGTATTTTTATTATTTCTTGCTAGGAGCAAACAATGCAATTTGACTTAATTATGGCCACCCAATTCTCATTTTTAATGGGTTTCTTGGGCATGGCGGGTGGCGGGCTTTACTTTGCGCTGATCAAAAACTCTCTGCCCCCGGACAGCCAGTCCAACGCCGCCACCTCTTCGGTGTACTGCTTTATGGCGGCCATGATGTACCTGCTGATCAACCTGAAGTACGGCATTGGCACTGACTCGCTGCTCAAGGGCGATTACCCCACTGTGCTGCGCTACATTGACTGGTTGGTCACCACGCCTTTGCTGGTCAACAAGTTCCCCGAGATGCTGGGTGGCGACGACGCTGCTGCCGTAGCCATTTTGGTGATCGTGGCCGACATCATGATGATTGTGTTTGGCTTTGC
>JAYVDN010000069.1:0-6887 GCA_043749385.1 Polaromonas sp. | reverse complement strand
ATTCAGTAGCTGCTCCCGCGATATTTCATTGGCCTGCAGTCCGATTAGTATTGTAAAAAGCCGTTAAAAATGGCTTTGACAGACGCTTCCAACGTACCGTAGCCCTGCAAAGCACATCAAAACCCGTTGAAACCCCGATTCCAGATCATTTTTAAGACATCAATCAGGCTGCAAGCCAATAGATTTATTCGGTGACAGATATGAAATACGGAGTGATTGGACAACGCTGATCGAGCACTTAAAGGCTGTTAGCACTTTGGCGAAGGTGGCGCACAGCCTCTTCGCGCGACGGGGTCTTCACATTGTTGACTGAAACACATAGTACTGAGACTGCGTTGATAATGAAACTGATGCGCACAACCCTGAACTTCGTATTGACTTTAAGTGCGGGTGCACTCTGTGCGTTAACGGCTCGCGGCGAATCTATTGAAGTTCCCTTTAACTGGAAACCCGGAAGTGCGAGCGACTACGCATTGGAGGTCACTGCACAAAGGCCCGAAGCGCCGGGTGAGGTATGTACGTTGTACGGTAGGCTAAAACTTGAGGTGCTTGCGCGCACCGCTACCACAGCAGATATTCGAACCACAGCGAGTGCGCTAGATTTTAAAGCCCCATGTCTTGCGCCATCGCTACGTCAGACCCTGCTGATGCAGCTTGATGGCGTTGCCATCGAGTCCTCTATTACGCCTAGCAGTTCAGAGGTGGCACTAAAAAACGTTGAACAAGTGCGCAAAGCGTTGAGTGAGAGCGCATACAGCAATTTGATTTGGCTGGGTAAATCTGTATCACCTACTGTGCGCGCGGAGCTATTGGAGCAGCTGGAGCCGATCCTTACCGGTGATTTACGGTTTTTAAGTGGCGCTACGGGGGTTATGGAGCCACTAACACGGTTTGTTGATGAACCGGCTGATACTAACAAGCCGATTGTCACATCGCAGCTTCTACTCAGCCCGTTTGGGGGGCCTACATTACCCGGCACGATCGAGATAGCAGTGAAGCGTCTTGAGGAAAACCCCGAGGAGGCGACCTTCGTGGACGACAGCCGTTATGAACCGGCCGCGCTCACGGCTGCCTTTCATCAGTTTGGACTCAAGGTGCTGGGCGATAAAATTGACGCCGCAGACCGGGCGGCTGTATTCAAACGCACATTTACGAAAAGCACCAGCATAAAACAACGCGTAAATACCAACACAGGGTGGCTGCTGGAATCACACTTCCGCAGCTTAGTGCATCTGGACGATAAGCTTTTGTTAGATGAGGTGAAGTTGACTCTCATTGCGAATTAGCGCTTGTCCCTATGCGGCTAATGTTAATCGCCACGATGGGCTGAGCCAACGTGTGGTGTCCAATCTCTTGCAACCCGCATGCACATTCGCTTTGCTGGCGGATACAGCGTAAGTAGCCTGACAAATTGCATATCCCCATGTTACGCGCGATAGGAAAGCTTGCCGCACAGGATGCGTGCTGCACGCCCTTCGCTCCGTTTTTGCAGATGTTTAAGGCATGGAGGAAAAAAATGCTACATATTCAGTAGCTTATCTCGCAATATTTTATTGATCTACAGCCCGATTAGCATCATAAAAACTCAGCAAAACCGGCTTCCAAAGATCCTTCCACTGCACTACAGCCCTTCAAAGCAGTTCAAAACGCATCATAAGCCCTTATTTCAGGCCATTTTTAAGGCATCAAACAGGCTGCAGCCCAATAAAATATCGCGAGAGACGCTATTAAATACGTAGTGAGTTGGTAACTTGCCGCGCGACAGCATACAACCCCATGCTGCTGCGCTTAAGGCGTCACTTTGCATTTGCCTGATACTGCGTCACGTGCCGCAAGTGGCAGCAAAAGTAAATTGCCCGACGGGGCCACTAAAGGTTGGCCTTCACCATCTTGGGTATGGGACCAACAGCTAGGCAGGGCCGTGGCAGCCATGTGTTTTGCAAAAACTCTGGCTCGTGTCTCTGGCTCCAGGCCGGTATGCAACCGCGCTTTGTGGGCCAAGCTTGGTGCGTTGGCTTGCCTTGCTGCGCGTGCCAGGCTTGCCTGTGACAAGTCCAGTGGATGTGTTTGTTGGGTTGCCGACGGTTCTATGCTGGTGTCAGCATCTGTGGGTTGGCTGGCAGTCGGCGCTATAGAAGGGCTTGCCTGGAACGCAATGTGATCGCTTGGGCCTGGTCCTAGCTGCGCTTGCGGGGCCGCAAATGAAATGCCTGCTTGTAGGCTGGTGGAGGATGATACTTGGGAGTATGGTGCATGCAGGCGAGAGCTTATTGCGCCTACGGCGTTGACCGTAGTCTTGATCGGCTGGGCGGGAGGCTGAGGGGCAATCCATCGAACTTCCAACACCTTGGAGCTGTCCGGCAGCGAGGGGGAGCTTTTGTAGAGGATGTTTTGGAGCAACAACAGGCCATGCACGGCGCACGATAGCAGCACGGCCCAAGCCATTGGGTGCACGGCGGTGCGCTTACAAACAGATTGGGCCGGGGCCAGTGAGTTGACCGTGGAGAGCTGCGTCACTTGCTGCTGCGCCTATTGTTTTCTGCGTGCTTCGTACCCTTGGAAACTTAACAGTTCCACAGCGTTGTGCATCAGCACGCGCATGGTCTCGCCGCCGTCCGCCAAAGTCTCTAGCGCCCGCGCTTCGGTGTCCGAGGTGGGCATCAGCACTACGCGCATGGTCTCTTTTGGCGCCGCTGTCAAATTGACCTCGGCGATCAAAAATCCCCGCTCCTCGACCAAGCGCATGCGCTGGATGAACTGGGTGTCATTGCCCAGGTTGGTGATCTCGTACTCACCAACACGTTTGCGCCACGCGCCCAGGCTGGCGGGGGCTTGGATGCGCTCGCCCACCCGTAGCTCCTGCGTGCCTACTTGAGCGATCAGCAGTGCGTGGCCCGCTACATGGCCCAGTCTGAACCCCACTTCGCCCAGCGGGCCTAGATTGACAGGGAATAGGCCCAGAACCGCGTAGTCCAGGCCGAGCAAGCCGTCTTTGCGTTGGCGCAGGTCAAAGCTGCGACCCAGCGCCTGCACGCGCAGCTTGCCGCCATCGCGGCTGATGGTAATGGGGCCGACAGCGGTGGCGTAGTCGCCCACGACGGCTTGCAATGTGTCTACCGGTATCGGTGTGGCGGCCCATTCCATCTTGGGCGGCTTGGGTTGCTGGATGCCGGCTTTAGCCTCTAGCGCCAAGGACAGCGTCTCGGTAGCTACCTGGTCTACCACGCCCGTAGCGGAGCCGGAATTGGCCAGCACGATCACGCCCAGTTTGTGCTGAGGTAGCAGGTACATTTGGCTGCGAAACATGCCAATGGCGCCCCCATGGTGGGCCACTGGCCCGGCGTTTTGCAAAGTGGATTTACCCAGGGTGCTGAGGAACCAGCCCAGGCCGACCGAGAAGTTCAGGTCCAGCGGTACCGCACTGTTTTGGCGGCGCAGCATCTCTGCGACGGTCTCAGGTTTCAGGATGTGGGTGTCGCCAGATTTACCTTCTGCAAACACCATCGACACGAAGCGGGCGAGGTCGTTGGCGCTGGAGTTCAGGCCACCCGCTGGCATGTCGCGCAGCGGCCATTCTTTTTGTACCACGCCATCTTTGTAGCCCAGCGAAATGCGCGCAGAGCTGGCTGGTGCGGTGCTAAATGATGAACCTGCCATGCCCAGCGGTGCCAACACGGACTGCTGCATGTGCTGCACAAATGGCATGCCGCTGACGCTTTGCACCACGCTGCCCAATACCGATATGCCCAGGTTGGAGTAGTAGAAGCCGTGCTCCGGCGGATATGCCGTGGGTGTTTGGTTCAGGTAGCTGACCAACTCACTGAAAGGCGCAGGCATGGCGGTTTGAAAACCTTCTAGCTTGTCGCGTGGCAGGCCAGATTGGTGGGCCATCAACTGGCGCGGGGTGATGGCCGCCGCTTGTGGTTGGCGCGACGGCGGCGCAAAGTGGGGCAGCACTTTGTGCACCGGCTGGTCGATGTTGAGCAGGCCGCGCTCGGCCAACTGCATGGCGGCCACATCGGTGAACAGTTTGGAGATGGATGCTACGCGGTACAAGGTATTGGCAGTCGCAGGCGTTTTGCTCTCCAGGTTGGCATAGCCAAAGCCCTGGCTCCACACCACACGATGGTCGTCTACCAAGGCAATACTCAGGCCCGTGACGTTGTTTTGCACCATGCCGTGCTCGATCAAGCGGGTGATGTAGGCTTGGGTGGCCGCGTAGTCCCCGCGCGGGATGCTGGCGGGGCGTTGGGGCGCAGAGGCGCAGCCTGCCAACAGGGTGACGGTCAAGGCCAGGGACAGCACGTGTGGTGGGAGTTTCATAGCGTGTGATGGGTAGAGCGTTGTGGGTGATGTGAGAAGTCGGAGGGAAGAAGTTGTGCGTGGCGGGTGTTTACACGGCTGGCACCGGCAGCGGGAGTGCAGGCGAGGGTGCTGGCGTGCTGCGGGTATCCAGCGCCAGCACCTTTTGCAGCGCCTGGATGTAGCTTTGCAGGGCCTCGCGCCCGGTGGGGGTCAGCTCGTAATGGGTTTGCTTGCGGCCTTCGCCGCTTTCCTTGCGCACCGCCAAGTAGTCACCGGCGATGAGCTTTTTAAGGTGCGACTCTAAATTGCCGTCGGATACATCGAGCTGGCGTTTGAGTTCGCTGAAAGTGGCGCTGCCCGCGCCTGCCAAGAAGGCAGCTATTTGGGTGCGCAGGGGCTGGTGGAGCAGGGCATCTAAGTCCATGGGGAATCCTTGGGTGTCGGGTTGGTATGGGTGAAGGTTTCAGGGGGCCGTACCGGGCAAAAACTGCACTGTCATACTGGCTTTGAGCAGTGGCCCGGCATGTGGCGATAGCTCGCCTTTGACCCATGGGATGTTGATCTGCGTCTCAGGGCCTTTGGACCATGCGCTGCCGGGCTGGCGGGCAGCGCCTGTGGGCTTGCCGTCCTCCAACCTCAGTTCCATCGGCTGCTTGAGCACCAAGGGCAGCAAGAGCGGCGTAGCGCCTGCCTCGAACACATTGCCAGCGATCTCGATGTGCACCGGGATGCGGGTGCCCGCTGGCAGGCTGATGGCTTGGCTGCCCACGGTTAAGGATTGGCGCTGGTATTCTTGCAAGCTAATCACCGGGGTGTCTGCAGCTGCACCGATCAGCGGCCAACGCGCAGCAGCCAACGGAATGGCCAGCACCAAGCAAGCCCAACCCAAGGTTTGCAGCGCCCGGTACGCCTTGCTGCGCACCCGGCCATGGTCCAGCATCAAGGCCAGGGCGGGCAGGCCGATGCCAAACACCGAGGTGGCGATGTTTTTCAGGCTCTGGGCGCTTTGCTGGGTGGCCAGCATGGCAATGCCGATCAAAATAATCAGCCCACCCGCCCATTCCAGCATTTCCTCCGAAAACAGGCCGTGCACATACAGGCCAGTACCCAGCAGCACCAGCCAGGCGGTGTAGAGCATGTAGCCACCGCCGTAGAAAAACACCGCAAAGGTTAGCAGCGCGCCAATGCCCATCAGCAGCCACAACACCTTGAGCACCTGGCGGTGGATAAACGACCACACCTCGTCGCGAGAGCGCTTGGCCCGCTGCGTGAGATGCCAATCCACCGTGCCTACCGTGCCCAGGACAAAGGCAATCAGTAGCAACCAGGAAAGAGCGCGCTGCTGTAGGTCAGGCAGTTGCGTGGGCGTGAGGATCGACTCGCTGAATAAAAAAAGCAAGCCCCCCGCCAGCCCCCACAAAATCAGGCTCCAGCGCTCCATGCGCAGGTTGCGTTGGCCCGATGCCATCATGGAGGCGATGGCATCCAATTGCTGGCTGGCGTGGGGGGTCATAGGCGGCGTTCCGTAGTTACTCTGTAATTCAGAGTATATAACTCTGAAGCGCAGAGTGTCAAATTAAACTTGCTTGGTGTAGAGCAAAATTGACCTGAGCAGATCAGGCGGAGGTGCGAATGTCTTGCGCGCCCCTCATTGCCGTCACTAGCGCAGCGCCTTTCACCATGGAACGCATGCCGCTAGATAAACAGGGCTTGGCGGGCTTCATCCCTGAGTCGCGAATGCTACACATACAGTAGCTGCTCCCGCGATATTCTATTGGGCTGCAGGCCGATTAGTATCTCAAAAACAGGTCAAAATATGTATTTTTGAGCGTTGCAGAGGTTCTGCGGGCCCGAAAGTGGGCTTAAAACCGTGAATTTGTCGATTTGGAAACTAATTTTCAGGTGTGTATCGGGCTGTATCCCAATAGAATGTCGCGGGAGCAGCAGTTATTTTTATAGTTTAGCTGCTAGACAGCTGGAGCGGGTGATGGGAATCGAACCCACGTTATTTGCTTGGGAAGCAAGAGTCCTACCATTGAACGACACCCGCGCTGTTGAAGCGATTATAGAAGCACGCATCTGCGATGCGTGAGACACCACCCAAACTTTTGCAAGACTTTTCTTGCAAAAGAATTTCAAACTACGAAGATGCGCAAGTTATTCCAGATCGCTCTGTTGTTGGGGCTGCAAAGTCTGCTGCTGGGCATGCTACATGCCGCGCCACAGCTAGATTTGCGTCAGCAAGACCGCGCCCGTTTAAGCTTAGATGTGCGGCCACTCTGGCAAACCGCGATGCTGCCTGGCCAGGGCCTGGACACAGCCAAACCACTGGATGCGCAGACGCTGTGGGACATGGCAGATGACAAGTTTGCTCCTGGCAAGGCGGCACCCGTGACGGTGCAAAATGGCGAGCGCTTGGTGGGCAGGTTGTCGGTGCTGGTGCAAGACAGCCCCCACAGCCTGGTGGTGGAGCTGCCCATGCCGCGCCTGGATGTGGCGCACTTGAGTTACCGCTACGGCACGGGTGCGTGGACACAGCAGAGCGCTGGCGATCAAATACCCATGGTGCAGTGGCCGTTTGC
>JAYVDN010000068.1:0-9630 GCA_043749385.1 Polaromonas sp. | reverse complement strand
CTTACGCCCGACTCTATTGGTCAAAAAGCACTTTTGATACGCACCTGAAAATCGCCTAAAAAGCACAAATATTGCCAAGACGACTAGGTGCTGACTACTTTGTCACCCACACCCGCCGCATGCGCCTGCTCATCGGCGTGGTAGCTGCTGCGCACCATCGCGCCCACAGCAGCATGGCTAAAACCCATTTTGTACGCCTCGGCCTCGAACATCTTGAAGGTGTCGGGGTGCACATAGCGGCGCACGGGCAAGTGCGACATGGACGGGGCGAGGTACTGGCCGATGGTCAGCATGTCGATGTGGTGCGCGCGCATGTCACGCATGGTTTGCAATATCTCTTCGTCTGTCTCACCCAGGCCGACCATGATGCCGCTTTTGGTGGGTACGTTGGGGTGCAGGGCTTTGAACTTCTTGAGGAGATTGAGCGAAAAAGCATAGTCGCTGCCAGGGCGGGCCTCTTTGTACAGGCGCGGGATGGTCTCCAGGTTGTGGTTCATCACATCAGGCGGTGCGGCCTTCAGGATCTCCAGCGCGCGGTCATCACGGCCGCGAAAGTCGGGCACCAGCACCTCGATGGTGGTGCCGGGCGAGAGCTCGCGGGTTTTGCGGATGCACTCCACAAAATGCGCTGCACCGCCGTCGCGCAAGTCGTCTCTGTCTACCGAGGTGATGACCACGTATTTGAGTTTGAGCTTGGCAATCGTCATGGCCATGTTCTCGGGCTCTTGAGCGTCCAAGGGGTCAGGTCTCCCATGTCCCACATCACAGAAGGGGCAGCGGCGGGTGCACTTGTCGCCCATGATCATGAAGGTGGCGGTGCCTTTGCCAAAACATTCGCCGATGTTGGGGCAGCTGGCCTCTTCACACACGGTGTGCAGGTTGCTCTCGCGCAAAATCTGCTTGATCTCGTAAAAACGCGTGGAGGGTGAACCGGCTTTGACACGAATCCAGTCAGGCTTTTTCAGCACTTCGCCGCGCTCTACCTTGATGGGGATGCGGCTCAATTTTGCCTCTGCCTTTTGCTTGGCCAGCGGGTTGTAGTTTTCTTGGGTTTGCGCTTCGCGCACGACGTCTTGGGTGCTCATAGCCTCTATTGTCGCCTAGGCTGACCGACGCAAGGTTGGCGGGGTTTTACGCCGAGCGCAGGTCACAGCGCCGTCAAGGCGCCAAATACGCCGCCAACTTGCGTGCAAACACCTCGGACACCTCGTCCCAAGAGGCGCTGACCCCCAGCGAAGCCATGTCCACCGTGCGCAGCCCCGCGTAGCCACAAGGATTGATCCGCCCAAAGGGCTCCAAATCCATCGCTACATTCAGCGCCACGCCGTGGTAAGTAAAGTGGCGGCTGACTTTGATCCCCAGTGCCGCGATTTTGCCGATGCTTTTAATGGGGGTCAGATCAAATTTATCACCATCTGAATTCTCGTCTGTCTTCCCCAGCAAATCCGCCTCCGTCAGGTTCAAGGCCGCATGCGCAAACGGGTCGTCCGTACGCACATAAATGCCCGGCGCGCCTCGCACGCGGTGGCCAGTGATAGTAAAAGCAGCCAAGGTTTTGATCACGGCCTCTTCAATTTTAAATACGTATTCTTTGACGTAATAGCCCGCTGCTTTGAGGTCGATCAGCGGATACGCCACCACTTGCCCAGGCCCGTGGTAAGTCACCTGCCCACCGCGATTGGTTTGCACCACCGGGATATCGCCGGGCAGCAAAAGGTGATCGGCCTTGCCAGCCAGGCCCTGGGTAAAAACCGGTGGATGCTCGCATATCCATAGCTGGTCCCGCGATATTTCATTGGTCTGCAGGTCAGTTTCATTCAAATTTGCATGCTTGCGCGAATGCGTCAACGCCTGCATCGCCTCATAAGTGGGCAGGTAGTCTACGCGGCCAAGAAAACGGGTGTCGATAGCAGTCATGACGGGTGCAGGGCAGCGTAGCGCTACAGGCTTGCGCAGTGCCTACAGCACCACTTTCACCATCGGATGCGTAGACAGCGTGCGGTAGATCTCGTCCAGTTGCTCGCGCGAAGTGGCGGTGATGGTGAGGGTCACGCCGAGGTATTTGCCGCCGCTGCTCTCTCGCAACTCGATGGTGCTGGCGTCGAAGGTGGGGTCAAACTGCTTGGCGATGTGGGTGAGGGCGGTGACGTAGCCGTCTGAGCGCAGGCCCATCACTTTGATGGGGAACTTGGACGGGTATTCGATCAGGGATTGTTCGGGTGGGATGTCCATGGCGGGGCTTAAGGTGCTTAAGGGGCTGAGGCGGCTTTGGCGGCTTGGTAGCCTGCGTAGAGCTTTTGGTAGATGGGGCCGGGCGCTCCGCGTCCCACTGGTTTGCCGTCCAGCAGGCTCACGGGCAGCACTTCTTTGGTGGCAGACGACAGGATAAGCTCGTCACAAGTGAGCACTTCCTCGCGGCTGATGGTTCGCAGTTCATAGCCGATACCTTGCGCCTTGCAAATTTCTTCAATCAAACTGAAGCGGATACCTTCGAGTACCAGGTTGTCTTTAGGCGGGCCGTAGACGGTGCCGTTTTTGACCACCCACACGTTGCTGGAAGACGCCTCGCTGAGCCGCTCGCCACGGAACATCACGGTCTCGGTAGCGCCTGCATCAAAGCCAATTTGCCGCGCCATCACCGAGCCGAGCAGGCTGGTGGACTTGATGTGGGCTTTTTGCCAGCGAAAGTCGTTGGCGCTGACGCAGGCCACGCCTTTGTCGCGCACTTGGGGGCTAGGCGGGTTCATCACCGTGCACATGGCAAACACCGTGGGGGTGATGTTTTGCGGCATCACATGGTCGCGCAGGGCCACGCCTCGGGTAACTTGCAGGTAGATCAAATAGTCCAGGGGTTTACTGGTGCTGGGGCTTTCTGCGGCCGCAGGACTTGCGCGGCCAGCTATCAAATGGTTAGCAATGGCGCGCCAAGCCTCGTGTGCTAATGGGTTGGGTATGCGCAGCTCGGCCAGCGAGCGCTCCAGCCGGGCCATGTGGTGGCTAAAGCGAAAAAAGTTCAAGCCGCTGGCGCTGCTGTACACCGGCAGCACCTCGTAGATGCCGTCGCCAAAAATAAACCCCCGGTCCATCACGCTGACTTTGGCTTCGTTCAAAGGCGTGTAGGTGCCGTTCAGGTAGCAGGGGGCGGCAGGCAGTTCGGGTGTGGGCATGCTGAGATTGTAGAGGGCGTGAAAAGGCATGAAAGTCTGAGGGAAAGTGACTGGACGCCACGGCCCGCCCCGCACTGCCGGTGGTAGCCGGGTGGCCGCTGAGAGTTCAGCCTGCGTTTGAGCCGCTAGAAGCCCGGCGGCCAGTTTCGAACGGGAAAACATACGCTATGGTTTAAGTAGCTGCTCCCGCGATATTCTATTGGTCTGCAGCCCGATTGATATCTCAAAAACCGGTCAAAATCGCCATTTCGAAGTGCTTTGGAGGTTCCTGAAGCTAGAAAATCCGCTGAAAACCGCAAATTTACTGGTTTTGGAGCCATTTTTGAAATGCAAATAGGGCTGTAAGCCAATGGAATAACGCGGGAGCAGCTACTTAAACCATAGCGTATGTACATGCTTAACGCAGCCCGCGCGCAGGCAGTTTGCGCGTCTCACCTATGGCCAGCAATAAAAAATCCGCCTCAGGCACGCCGGCCGCGGTGCACGCCACCGCCAGGTCTTTGGGCGGCTGGTCCAGCGGCTCGTCGGTCAGCGCAAAGGTGCCCCAGTGCACGCCCACGCTGCGCTTGGCTTTCAGGTCTTGGTGAATTTGAACCGCCTCGGCCGGGTTGATGTGCTGCTCCTTCATAAACCAGCGCGGCTCGTAGGCACCTACCGCTAGCAGGGCAATGTCAAAACCACCGCCTAAAGTCGCAGTTTGCCGCGGTGCAAAGCGCTGCTGGGTGTCAGCAAAATCTTTGCTGTAGCCCGTGTCGCCGCTATAGTACCAATGCAAATCAGGAGCTAAAACCGACCAGCCGCCCCACAGGGTTTGGCTGCGGTCGCCTAGGCCGCGCGCCGACCAGTGCTGTACGGGCGTGAAGTGAAATTCCACGCCTTTTACCGTGGTGCTTTCCCACCAGTCCAGCTCTTTCACATTGCCAATGCCAAGTGATTCAAACCACTTCTTTACACCCAGAGGCACTATAAATAGCGTAGCTGCTCCCGCTATATTTGAAAGGTCTACAGCCGTATTCTTGTCTAAATGATCATAGTGGTTGTGCGATACCAGCACCACGTCAATCGGCGGCAGCTGGGCAATGCTCAGGCCGGGCGGTTGGGCACGCTTGGGGCCGACCAACTGTACAGGCGAGGCGCGGTCGGAAAAGATCGGGTCGGTCAGCACATTCAGGCCGCCCGCCTGCACCAGCATGGTGGCGTGGCCCACCCAGGTGATGGCGGGCTGCATGGCGCCGGGCTTGGCGTTGGCCTGGATGAAGGCCAGGTCTGGCGGCACGGTGGGCGTGGGCGTTTGCGGCGGCTTGGGCAGGCCAGCCTGGGTGCGTTCGTATTGCCAACGCAAAAAATCACGCCCTGTCTTGTTCACGTTGTCGTTGTAATTGTTTTTAAAACCTTCTGGGGTGTGGTGCGGCTTGGCAGGGTTGTATTGGGCGTTCACGTTGGCGCAGCCGAACAAACAAGTAACGAAGATAGTGGCTAAAAGTACAGTGAAAGCACTTTTAAATTGATAGCTGCTCCCGCGATATTCTATTGGCTTGGCAATGGATTTAGGCACTAAATGGGCTTTCTTAATGTCGCCACCTGTGTGGCCGGGGAATGTTGAATAAGGCTGGGGAGGTGTCCGTACACCTACCCCAAAATGCCTGTTTTCAGCGCACCAAGCGCACAGCGGCAATCGCCACCCAGCCCAAAACAAAATTGACCACCACCAAGGTATGAATTTGCCCAGCCACTTTGGCTGCTACCGGCCATTCGCTTGCCGCCACAGCGCGTTTGAATTTACGCAGGCCCGCAAAGTAAATATGCCCAAAAATCAAAAACATCACCATGCCAATCACCAGCATCAGGTTCCAGCCCAGAGGAACGCTGCCTGCACCACCAGACGCTTTGGCGGCCTTGAACATGGTGGTGTACATATGTGTGCCACTCGCCAACAGCACCAGCACCGCTACGGCAACAATAGCAAAAAACCGTTGCCACACCTCGCCCATCAGCCGGGCTCTAGGTTGGGGCTCCATCACCGCCAGCACAGACGGGCGCAGCGCAAAGAGCATAAAAGTCATGCCGCCCATCCAGACGATGGCGGAAATCAGGTGCAGAAGTTTGGCAATGTCGTACATAGGATGGTCTTGGGTTGAGCGGGGTTTTGAAAATACCGGGAGCCCCGATTGTGGCGCTTCGGCAATGCCCTTGCGGCAACAGTCAAAGCTGTTCAACCCATTGAGTTGTGATTTTTTGCAGCTTGTCTCGGGTTTCTACGTATAATCAGAGGCTTTGCTAAATGTTCTGGCTGTAACCGTGGTGTAACCCTGCATGAATAAGATGCCTGCTGCACGTCAATACGATTCGTCAGAAGATGAAGCGAAAGAACCCGAGTTCAAGCGGTGGACGGCTGATGAAGCCCGCGCCCTGCGAGAAAAGTCGCCGTCAGTCTCTCCCTGGCGCGTGATCGGGTGGCAAATCATCGTCGGTGTGGCCATTGCTCTCGTAGCGTGGCTGGTCAGCGGTGATGGTGGGGTGGCAATGTCAGTGGGCTACGGCGCGCTGGCAGTGGTGGTTCCGGCGGCCGTGTTGGCGCGGGGGCTCCTGTCGCCCATGTCGAATTTGAATGCCATGAGCGCAGCAGTGGGCTTCATGGTGTGGGAGATGGTCAAAATTGGTCTGACGGTGGCAATGTTTTTTGCCGCCCCCCAGCTCATCCCCGGTCTTAGTTGGCTGGCGCTGCTGGTAGGCATGATTTTGACCATGAAAGTTTATTGGGTGGCGGTTTTTTATAAGCCGAAACCCAAGGTAGTCGTTAATAAATAAGTGAATTGAATTAGGTAACAACAAGATGTCCGCTGAACAAGGCCCCACATCCGGTGAATACATCGTTCACCACCTGACGCATTGGCAAAACAAAACGCAAACCAGCGTGGTTGACTTTTCCGTCTTCAATATCGACACGATTTTTTACAGCGTGTTGTTAGGCGCATTGGGCTGTTTCCTGCTCTGGAAAGCCGCAAGTAAAGCCACCTCAGGTGTGCCCGGTCGCTTCCAGGCGGCTGTGGAAATGCTGGTCGAGATGGTCGACGCGCAAGCCAAAGGCATTGTGCACAGCGCCAACAGCCGCAAGCTGGTAGCGCCCTTGGCTTTGACGGTGTTTGTCTGGATTTTCTTGATGAACGCGATGGACATGCTGCCGGTCGATTTGATTCCCTGGATTTGGGAGCACATTGTGGGTGCTACAGGCGGCGATCCACACCACGCGTTCATGCGCTCTGTGCCTACGGCTGACTTGTCCATGACCATGGCTTTGTCCCTGGGCGTGCTGATTGTGTGCCTGGTCTACAACGTCAAAATGAAGGGTGTGGGCGGCTGGATCCATGAGCTGTTCAGCGCGCCGTTTGGTTCGCACCCGTTGCTTTGGGTGCCTAACTTTCTCATGCAAGTGATCGAATTCATTGCCAAGACGGTATCGCACGGTATGCGACTGTTCGGCAACATGTACGCGGGCGAATTGATATTCTTATTGATCGATTTGCTAGGCGGCGGCTGGTCGCTGTCCGCTGGTGGTATTGGTTTGGCGGCGCTGCACATTGTGGCCGGCACCGCATGGTCTATTTTCCACATCCTGATTATTGTGTTGCAGGCTTTTGTGTTCATGATGCTGACGCTCGTGTACATCGGGCAAGCGCATGATTCGCACTAACCCTGCGTAGCCCATCTGGATTTTTCAGTTTTCTCGTTCTCTGTAGTTTTTTTCTCAACCTTCCCTTTCACATTTAGGAGTCATCATGGAAGTTATTAGCTTTGTAGCACTGGCAGCAGGTTTGATCATTGGTCTGGGTGCTTTGGGCGCTTGTATCGGTATCGGTATCATGGGCTCCAAGTTCCTCGAATCCGCAGCACGTCAGCCTGAGCTGATCGGCGAACTGCAAACCAAGATGTTCTTGTTGGCTGGTCTGATCGACGCAGCTTTCATTATCGGTACCGGTATTGCTCTGTGGTTCGCTACAGCCAACCCGTTCCTGGGCCAGATCGCCCGTTTGACCGTCGCTAAATAATTCCGTCTCTGTGATGCGTGGCCTGCTGTGCTCTAGGGCAAAGCAATCCGCAAGTCCCATCACTTACTAAAGGATGTTGACGTGAACATTAACGCCACCCTGATCATTCAATTGATCGTGTTCCTGATCTTGGTCTGGTTCACGATGTCATTTGTCTGGCCACCTATCGCCAAAGCACTCGACGAGCGCGCTGTAAAAATTGCCGATGGCCTCGCCGCCGCCGACAAAGCCAAGTCTGATCTGTCTGCCGCCAACAAGCGCGTAGAAGATGAGCTGGCCAAAACGCGCACCGAGACCGCTGCCCGCTTGGCCGACGCCGAGCGTCGTGCCCAAGCTATCGTGGAAGAGGCGAAAGCCAAAGCCGTCGAAGAAGGCAACAAAATCATCGCTGCCGCCAAGGTAGATGCTGACCAACAAACCGTCAAAGCCCGCGAAACTCTGCGCGAACAAGTTGCAGCTCTCGCCGTCAAAGGCGCCGAGCAGATCTTGCGCAAAGAAGTCAACGCAGGTGTGCATGCCGATTTACTGGGCCGCCTCAAGGCTGAGCTGTAAGGCAAACCACCATGGCTGAACTCGCTACCATCGCCCGCCCATACGCCGAAGCACTGTTTAAGGCCACCAAGTCTGACTTGGCTGGCACCGCAGTGTGGCTCGACGCGGTTGCCGCTGTCGCTGCCCATCCGCAGCTACAACAGTTTGCAAGCAATCCACAGGCTAGCGCCGCGCAGGTTTTTGACCTGCTGTCGTCGGTGGCCAAGGTGAGCTTGCCTGTGCAGGGCAAAAACTTCTTGGAGACCGTCATCGACAATGGCCGTGTGAATGCACTGCCAGAAGTGGCTGCCCAGTTTCGCACGTTGAAAAACGCGCAAAGCGGCACCTTCGATGCGACCGTCTACAGCGCCTTTCCTATCGACAGCGCAGCCCTGGCTGATGTGTCGACATTATTGGAAAAGCGTTTTGGCCGCAAGCTCAATCTCCAGGTTGCGTTGCAGCCTGAGCTGATTGGCGGTATCCGCGTGGTGGTGGGTGACGAGGTGCTCGACACGTCGGTCAAAGCCCGCTTAGATCAAATGAAAGCCGCTCTGACCGCATAACGCGCTCAGGGCATTAACGAAAGAAGGAACGAGCCATGCAACTCAATCCCGCAGAAATTTCCGAACTGCTGAAAAGCCGTATCGAAGGCCTGTCTGGCGCCGCCGACATCCGTAACCAAGGCACCGTAGTGTCCGTGACCGACGGCATCTGCCGTATCCACGGCCTGTCCAACGTGATGCAGGGCGAGATGCTCGAATTCCCGGCCGACGCCGACGGTCAGCCCAGCTACGGCTTGGCGCTGAACCTGGAGCGCGACTCGGTAGGCTCAGTGATTTTGGGTGCGTATGAGCACATCTCCGAAGGCGACATCGTCAAATGTACGGGTCGTATTCTGGAAGTGCCTGTGGGCCCCGAGCTCAAAGGCCGCGTGGTCAACGCCCTGGGTCAGCCTATCGACGGCAAAGGCCCGATCAACGCCAAAATGACCGACGTGATTGAAAAGGTCGCGCCCGGCGTGATCGCCCGTCAGTCTGTCAGCCAGCCCCTGCAAACCGGCCTCAAGTCCATCGACTCGATGGTGCCCGTCGGTCGCGGCCAGCGCGAGCTGATCATTGGCGACCGCCAGACCGGTAAAACGGCTGTGGCGATTGATGCCATCATCAACCAAAAAGGCCAAGGCGTGACCTGCGTGTACGTCGCTATCGGCCAAAAAGCCTCGTCCGTCAAGAACGTGGTGCGCGCACTCGAGCAAGCTGGCGCGATGGAGTTCACCATCGTCGTAGCAGCTACCGCGTCTGAGTCGGCTGCTATGCAATTCGTATCAGCCTACTCGGGCTGCACGATGGGCGAGTACTTCCGCGACCGCGGCGAAGACGCACTGATCGTTTATGACGACCTGTCCAAGCAAGCCGTGGCCTACCGCCAAGTGTCTTTGCTATTGCGCCGTCCACCAGGCCGCGAAGCCTACCCTGGCGACGTGTTCTATTTGCACAGCCGCTTGCTGGAGCGCGCCGCCCGCGTGAACGAAAAGTACGTCGAAGACTTCACCAAAGGTGCCGTCAAAGGCAAGACAGGTTCATTGACCGCATTGCCGATCATTGAAACCCAAGCCGGTGACGTGTCCGCTTTCGTGCCCACCAACGTGATCTCGATCACCGATGGCCAGATCTTCCTGGAAACCTCGTTGTTCAACGCTGGTATCCGTCCCGCTATCAACGCCGGTATCTCGGTGTCCCGCGTGGGCGGTGCCGCACAAACCAACTTGATCAAGAGCCTGTCCGGCGGTATCCGTACCGACCTGGCCCTGTACCGCGAGTTGGCTGCGTTTGCGCAGTTCGCTTCTGATTTGGACGAAGCCACACGTAAACAGCTCGATCGCGGTG
>JAYVDN010000067.1:0-2279 GCA_043749385.1 Polaromonas sp. | reverse complement strand
AGAAGGCTCTAACAAACGCGGTTTGATGTCGCGCTTGCTGAGGAAGTAGACAAAATGTACAGCTATATCAACAGGAGTCGGCCATGCCGAAAATGATCGTATCGATCGACGGTGTCGTCATCAAAGAAGTCCAACTTACCAAGGACCGTACCACGCTGGGGCGTAGGCCATACAACGATATTGTGATTGACAACCTCGCCGTCAGCGGCGAACACGCTGTCATGCAAATGTCGGGCAGTGAGGTGTATCTGGAAGACCTCAACAGCACCAACGGCACCTACGTCAACGGCAAAGCCGCCAAGAAGCAACTGCTGGCCAACAACGACACCGTGGAGATCGGCAAGTACAAGATCAAGTATGTCAGTGAAGCCGCCAATGCGAGCTTTGAGCAGACCATGGTAGTCAAAGCCGGCTCTGCTGGCGTGGTGCAATCGCCCGTAGCCGCCTCCATGCCCCACGCCGAGCCCGCCAAAACAGCGGCTATCAAAGTCATGTCGGGAGCAGCCGCCGGCCGCGAAGTACCCTTGGTCAAAGTGGTCACCACCATTGGTAAACCCGGCGTGGCTGTGGCCGCTATTACCAAGCGTCCGCACGGCTTTGTGGTAGCCCATGTGGAAGGTGCCAGCAAGCCCACCCTGAACGGCTCGCCTATTGGCGCTGAGCCAGTGACCTTAAAGCATATGGACGTGCTTGAGTTGGCCGGTACCCAGATGCAGTTTGTACAAGGCTAAGCCTGCCCCGTTGTCGCTTGCACTTCCTATTTACCCATCATCTCGTAAATACACCTGAGCCGCGATATGGGGCCATTGTTAAAGCACTGGCCCCGAATCGCGGTCACACTGATTCCGCTGATTTTTGCACTGCTGCATGCCAGTGCCATACTTCCCATTCACGTTTTTGAGCGGCTTGACGACATCATCTACGATGCGCGCCTGCGCTCTACGATGCCCCGGAGCATTGACAACCGTATTGCCATCATCGACATCGATGAGAAGAGCCTCGCCGAGCTGGGACGCTGGCCATGGGGTCGCAACAAAATGGCCACGCTGGTCAACGAGCTTTTCGAGAAGCAGCAAATAGCCATTCTCGGTTTCGACGTCGTATTTGCAGAGGCCGACGACAGTTCAGGGCTTAGTCGTCTTCGACAGCTGGCCAGCAATGAGTTGCGCGACCAAACTGGTTTTACCGAGCGCCTCACGCAAATTCAAGGCAGCCTGGATTACGATGCAGCGTTTGCCAAATCCATCGCAAAACGGCCCGTCGTAATGGGCTACTACCTCACCAGCGACCGCGACGGACGCACCAGCGGCGCATTGCCCGCCCCCGTGATGCAGAGCGATGCATTGCAAGGCAGGCCCATCAAATTCACCAGCTGGTCGGGTTACGGCTCCAACATAGAACCTCTCGCCAAGGCCGCGCCCTTGGCCGGGTTTTTTAATTCGATCACCGACCTGGATGGCGTAGTGCGCTCCATCCCTTTAATTGCAGAGCACAAAGGGCAATATTACGAGTCTTTGTCTTTAGGGATGTTTCGGCTTTTAACGGGGTTGCCCAAGGTAGCGCCCGGCTTTCCTCAAGAACGGTTTATAGCGCGCAACTACCAAGGCCTGGAGAGCATTTTGCTGCGCCAAAATGACAAGTCCTTGGCGATCCCCGTAGACAACAGAGTAGCGGCGCTGATACCGTTCAGAGGCGAAGGAAACAGCACCGGCGGATCATTCCAGTATTTTTCAGCCGCCGATGTCGTAGCCCAGCGCATTGCCCCAGGCGCCCTGAAAGACAAAATCGTTTTACTCGGCGCTACCGCTCCAGGCTTGCTGGATCTGCGGGTCACGCCGGTGGGCGAGACCTACCCAGGCGTGGAAGTGCATGCCAACATGATCTCCGGCCTGTTGGATGGGCGTCTGTTTGTGCGGCCAGACTATGCGGTGGGTTTTGAAGTGGTGATTTTGACCATCGCTGGTCTCATTTTGGCTATCGCCCTGCCTTTATTGTCAGCCCCCAGGGCCGTAGCCTTGAGTTTGACCGTTGTGGGCGCATTGATCGGCTTGAATTTTTGGCTCTACCTGGGGTTTGGCTTGGTGCTGCCATTGGCGGCAGCCTTGGTCATGGCCCTGACCGCGTTTGCCTTGAACATGAGCTATGGTTACTTTGTAGAGAGCAAATCCAAACGCCAAATCGCCAATATGTTTGCCGCTTATGTGCCGCCCGAGCTGGTGGACGAGATGGTTAAAGACCCCGACAGCTACAGCATGAAGGCGGTTAACAAAGACCTCACC
>JAYVDN010000066.1:0-3367 GCA_043749385.1 Polaromonas sp. | reverse complement strand
GCGTCGCGCAGGTTGCGTACGGCTTCTTGCTGTTTGCGGCCACCCAATGGCTTGGCTACCAGGGCTTGGGCGTGGTGGGTCAGCTCCTCGCGGATCTGGTTGGCGCGCCAGCGCTGCCAGCCTTCCAGCTCACCCGCTGCGCCCAGCGCGTGCTGGGCAGCGGCGTCGAGTCGCTCGCCAATATGGGCACCGTGCTCTTTGAGCGCGGCGCGCACGGCGTTGGCCGCGCCTACGCTGGCTTTTCCATGGCCCTCGGCCAACTCATGCTCTAGTTTGGCTAGCAGCTCGCGCACGATGTTGGTGGCCTGCGAGCGCACTTCAGGGTCGATCTTGGGCTTGGCATGCTTCTCAGCGCGCTCGGCTTTGGGCTCGGCATGGCCGCGTGCGGCGCGGATGGCTTCGGCCCACACGGGCACGGCCGGCAGGGGCGCGCTGGCGTCGCTGGTAGCGGCTACGGCTTGGGCCAAGGCGGCTTGGAAAGCCTCCCATAGAGTGAGCAGTTGCGATTTGGCGGAGTCTAGCTGCGGGGCAAATTTGGTGTCCACGCTAGGCCAGTGCACATCTGCTGCCATGGCTTCGGTTTGCTGTTGCCAGGTAGTGACGTCGGTGCGCAGGCCTTCCCACACGGCTTGCGCGTCGGCCAGCGGCTTGGTGGACAGCACCTCAATGCGCTGGGCCATCAAGAGGGCGGCTTCGCGCTGCACTTGGGCACGGTGCTGTAGGTCTTCTACCAGCTTGACGCGCTCGGCCAGCTGGGTTTTGACTGTGGCCAAGGGTTCTTTGGACAGCGGTGCACCGGCCTTGGCTGCGTCACGCTGCCAGCCCAGAGCGTCGGCAATGTTGAGCTTGCTGCCTGCCAGCAGGGCGGTAGCCTTTTCGGCCCACTCGGCGGCAATATGCTCTTGCGCACTGGCGCGCTTCATCTCGTCGAGCTTTTCGCGCAGGGGCTTGGCAGCGCCTTTGTCTTTCACGCTGAGCTCTTTGAACACCAGTTGCATTTGCTCCACGCTCGGGTTGCTGGCCAGCCACTCGCGCACGCGCGCCGTGCGCTCGCCCGAGGTGGGCGCGCTGAACGCGCCACCGGTTTGCTTGTCTAGCGGGTGGGCTGCGGCAGGTGCGGCTGGTTTAGCGGCTTTGGGATCGGTGGTGTCTGACACGGTGGGCTCTTGGGTTTTTTTAAGAATAGAGGAGAAACTCAGCATAGGGGGCTCTGTATTAGGCGAACAAAATAGCTCAGCACACACAAAAGCGCTGAATCGTGTATTTTCGCTGGTTTTTGCGCCCCTGCCAAAAAGAAAGCCCGGTGGGCAGTCTGATGACTACACCCACCGGGCTTGGCGGCTCAGCTAAGCTGCGTGCCGCCTGGGGTCACAGCAATGGAGGTTTCACGTCCATGCTGCGTAGCGGGCAATAGATTGCCCACATGAAGTTGTCAGATTTCTCTGACAAACTAACTATAGGCACTGGCACCGAATTATGCAAACATGAGTTTGTATTAATTGGTATCGACCATCGACGGGCCCCTTGGAGGCGTTCCGAATTTAAGCTTTTGTATCTAACTGCGCCAGTTTCAGCACTCTGACGCCCTTAACGCTGAAAAACTATGATTATTCTGGTTTTTATATTTATTAAGGTATATTAAATATATTTAATATGCTTGACTAGATATTAAGATGCCTCCTACAATGCGCCCTGAATCAAAACATCGGGGAAACCCTTGGCTACTTAGCTAGCCCATACCCGATGAACGCAGCCGAGTTCGGCTAAGGCGTTGTTGGAAGGATCAAGTGCACACTCGTTTTACATAAGTGCGCAGCCAACAATAGACATGTGTATACCAATCCAAACGAAGGGCCAAGCTGGCAAGCGCTTGCATCTATTGCATGTTGTTTCCCTGTGTCGCCCTCGCGTAGAAAGGCGTTTTTATGACCCAAGTGATTGCCAAGTGTGGCTCTGCCCTGCGAACCTTTGCAGGCGATGTGGCCCAGGGATTTTTTGAAATTGCCCATAACGGTTTTGCTGTCGTAGGCTTGGTGCTGGCATTTTTGTCCATCACCATGGTGGCCAAACCCGAGCTGCGCCAGCAAAGCGAAACCGCCCTGATGGGCTGGCTGCAAGCGCGCCAACCGGTGGTGGCCGCGCCGGATGCGATCGAGGCCGAGCTGGGCGCAATTGACCGCGCCACTGCCGCCAACCCCAAAGACTTGCCCAAGCAGCAAGCTGCTGTGGCCTATTGGCTGAGTAAAAAGTACCGGGTAGCGCCTGAGCCGGTGTCCGCTTTGGTGGTGGCCGCTTACGAGGTGGGTGCCAAAGTCAAAATCGAGCCGACCTTGATCTTGGCTGTAATGGCCATTGAGTCAGGCTTTAACCCGTTTGCCCAAAGCCCTGTGGGCGCGCAAGGCCTGATGCAGGTCATGACCACCGTGCACACTGAAAAATACGAAGACTTTGGCGGTAAATTGGCCGCTTTTGACCCGGTGACGAACCTGCGCGTAGGCGCTACCGTGCTGCGCGAATGCATTACCCGCGCCGGCTCGATCGAAGGCGGCCTGCGCCAGTATGTAGGCGCTACCAGCGACGCTACCGAGGGCGGCTACGCGCTGAAAGTGATTGCCGAGCATGCCCGCCTGCGCGCAGTTGCGGGTGGCAAGGCCGTGGCCACCTTTATCCCCGCAGCGCCGCGGGCTATTCCGGTGCTAGCGCCCAACACCCGCAACGCCCCCAGCCCCGTGCCCGAGGCTGCCAAAACAGACTTAGAAGACAAAATTGCGGCCTTGGTAAATTCCTGATCTGCCTGCGCGGCCCCGCGCGCCGCGTAACCCTTCGGGTACACTTCACCCTGCACGCAACTGGCGATAGGCGCTTACCCTTTTCACAGGGCCCGAAGCACCGATGTGGGCCACCACTAGGAAGCGTGCCGCAGCCTTAACCCGTTGCGTTTAGCCGTTCGCCTGGGCCACCCTGTACCGATGCGCCTGACCGCGCAGACGGCCCCCAGGGACATCCTTTTGACACCCCCAGGACTGCCAGCCATGTTTGACCGCAACATCCTCATTGAACAAGCCGATCCCGAGCTTTACGCCTCCATCGTGGCTGAAAACGCCCGCCAGGAGCACCATATCGAGCTGATCGCCAGCGAAAACTACGCCTCTCCGGCCGTCATGGCCGCGCAAGGCACCCAGTTCACCAACAAATACGCCGAAGGCTACCCTGGCAAGCGCTACTACGGCGGCTGCGTGAACGTAGATGTGGCCGAGACTTTGGCGATTAACCGTGTCAAGCAGCTCTTTGGTGCCGACTGCGCCAACGTGCAGCCGCACTGTGGTGCGTCGGCCAACCAGGCCGTGTTCCTCGCCTTCCTCAAGCC
>JAYVDN010000065.1:0-5227 GCA_043749385.1 Polaromonas sp. | reverse complement strand
GCGCGCCGCAAGAAATCTACGAGCGGCCCGCATCCGTGTTTGTGGCCGATTTTATGGGCTCACCGTCGATGCACTTTATCCCGTTTGAAGCGGGCCTGGCGCGCGGTGCCACCGCTGCCACCATCGGCGCTGCGCAGCTAGGGCTACCCGCCCTGCGCGATGCCGTCACATCCAGAGCCTTGCTCTATGGCGTGCGGCCAGAGCATGTGCGCATCAGCACAGACTCCGCCTTTAGCGCCGAAGTGCTGGGCACAGAATACCTGGGCACCAGCCAAATTGTGTCGCTCTCCAGCGCGAATGGGCATTTGCTGCGGGCCAAGGTGGATGTGGCTACGCCGGTACAACGCGGCGACCATGTAGGCCTGGCTTTTGATGCCGCGCAGATCAGCCTTTTTGACAAAGCCAGCGGCTTAGCCATAGCGACTGCGCGTGACGACGTGGCGGTCAGCAAGCTCGGTTCACGGGGAGCCCAGCATGGCTGATCTATCACTCTCTGGGGTCAGTAAGCGCTTTGGCCCAACGCAAGCCGTCCAAGGCTTGAGCATCGATATTGCGAGTGGTGAATTTATCGTGCTGCTCGGCCCCAGCGGCGCAGGCAAAACCACTACCTTGCGCTTGGTGGCGGGCTTGGAAAAGCCCGATAGCGGCCAAGTCCTCATCAACGGGCAAGACGTGACCGCCACGCCCCCTGCTATGCGGGACGTGACCTTTGTGTTCCAGCAATATTCCCTCTACCCGCACCTGAGCGTGTTTGACAACCTGGCTTTTCCGCTGCGCTCACCGCTGCGCAAAACCAGTGAAGCTGACATCAAAAGCAAAGTGCTTGAAATCGCCCGCATGCTGCGCATTGAAGACAAGCTGCAAAGCCCGGCTACCAAACTCTCCGGTGGGCAAATGCAGCGTGTCGCCATTGGCCGCGCCCTGGTGCGCAGCCCAGCGGTGTATTTGATGGACGAACCGCTCTCGTCGCTGGACGCCAAGCTGCGCAACGACCTGCGCCTGGAACTCAAGCGTATTCAGCAAGACCTGGGCGCCACCATGCTGTATGTGACGCACGACCAGGTGGAGGCCTTGACCATGGCCAACCGCATCGGCGTGCTGGACCAAGGCCAATTGGTGCAGCTAGGCACGCCCCAGCAGGTGTATGAAAACCCCATCAGCGTGAACGTGGCCAGCCGGCTGGGCTCTCCGCGCATCAACCTGCTGGCGCGCGCTGCCTTGCCGCATCTGCCCGCGCCACAGCAGGTCGTCACCCTGGGTTTGCGGGCCGAGCATATGCGCCTGCATGCGCAAGGCAGCGGCAGCCATGCCCAGGTAAGCGTCAAACGTATTGAACGGCTGAGTGACCAGTACTTGGTGCACCTGGGCTTGGCGGGTACTGAGCAGCATTTGATTGCGTCTGTGCCGCCTGGCCATGCACTTGAGTTTGGCCAAACCTTGCAGCTGGAGGTGCGCCAAAGCCTGTGGTTCGATGCGGCAGGCCAGCGCATCTACAGCTAATTTTTGAAGCGAGAAAATCATGTCTTTGCAACAAACCATCCAACATGCCACGCAAATTTTGGTAGACCATGTCGATGAGCTCACCGCGCTAGACCAAGCCATTGGCGACGGTGACCATGGCCTGAACATGAAACGCGGCGCGCAAGCCATCCAAGCCAAGCTGCCTGAGCTGCAACATGCCAGCCTGAATGAGGCGCTAAAGGCCATGGGCAAAACCTGCATAACCACCATTGGCGGCTCGTCGGGACCAGTTTTTGGCACCCTGCTGATGACCTTGGCCAAAGAGCTGCCCGACCACCCCAGCGCCTTGGACTTTGCACCCGCGCTGCGTGCCAGCATCGAGGCATTGACGCGTTTGGGCAAAGCCCAAGTGGGCCAAAAAACCTTGCTCGACGTACTAGACCCGGTGCAAAAGGTGCTGGCCCTCGGCGGTGACGACTTGTTGGCCCGAGTCAAGCAATGCGCCATCGACAGTGCCATGGCCACGGCCGACATGGATGCCACGCGCGGCAGATCTTCCTTCTTGGGTGAGCGCGCCAAAGGCCATATCGACCCCGGATCACGCTCGATGGCATTGATCATTGGCTCAGTTTGCGATAGCCTATCGACAACTTGAAACGCGCCCAAAGCCCAGTCACTGCAGTTCATAAAGAGACCTCCATGAAAAACCTCAGTAACCATGTAGACACCATCCTCACCGAATCGCTAGACGGCTTTGCCGCTGCGCATGCGGACATCGTGACCTTAGGCGCGGACCGCGAGTTTGTGCGGCGTAAAAACACCAAACCAGGCAAGGTAGCACTGATCTCTGGCGGTGGCTCGGGCCATGAGCCATTGCACGCAGGCTTTGTCGGCCACGGCATGCTGGACGCGGCCTGCCCAGGGCAAATTTTCACGTCCCCCACACCCAACCAAATGCTGAGCGCAGCGCAGGCGGTAGACGGCGGCTCAGGTGTTTTGTTTATCGTCAAAAACTACTCCGGCGACATGATGAATTTCCAGATGGCGGCCGAGATGCTAGACCAAGACAATGCCGTGGTCATCGTGAACGACGACGTGGCGGTAGAAGACTCCACCTACACCACGGGCAGGCGCGGCGTAGCAGGCACCTTGATAGTAGAAAAAATCTTGGGCGCAGCAGCCGAGCGCGGCGACCATCTGGCCCAGCTCAAAGCTTTAGGCGACGCGGTCAACAAAGCAACTGCGTCTATGGGCGTGGCGCTGACATCGTGCACCGTGCCTGCCGCAGGCAAACCCACCTTCCAGATCGGTGCCAGCGAAATGGAAGTAGGCGTAGGTATCCACGGCGAACCAGGCCGCAGGCGTGTGCCACTGGCCAGTGCCAACGACATTGCCAGTGAACTGACGGGCGCCATCATCAAAGACCTGGCGCTAAAACCCGGTCAAGAAGTGATCTTGCTGGTCAATGGCTTTGGCGGCACGCCACTGATGGAGCTGTACCTGATGGTGAACGCCACGCGCAAAGTGCTGGCTGACGCAGGCGTGAAAGCGGTGCGTTACCTCACCGGCTCTTATGTCACCTCGCTGGAGATGGCGGGCTGTTCTATCACGGTGACGGTGGTGGACAGCAAAACCCTGGCGCTGTGGGATAGCCCGGTGCACACGGCGGCACTGCGCTGGGGTATGTAGTGAGTGTGTTGCCGCTGCCCGTCCGGTTGTGTTTGCGCAAAACTTATGACGCAGGAGGGGATGGAGCTTCTGTGCTACTGCTGTGCTCGCTCCGGCACTTGGTGTGCACAGCTCCGCGGCTGTCCCCCGCCCTTCGGGCTCCTTTATGCCGCTGCGCTGTGCACACCAACCGACAGAGCTGCGTCAGGGAATGGTTGGAGGGACACGGTGGATCGCCAACCACTTCGCAAGAGCTGGTCGATGGTGTACTCAGCGCAGCGGCATACAAGGAGCCCGAAGGGCGGGGGACAGCCGCGGAGCTGTGCACACCAAGTGCCAGAGCGTGCCCAGAACTGGAACGGGGTAATAAAGTTAAAATGCATCGACCGAATTTCATAACGCATCAACAACAGGACTTCCCCATGGCCGCGAGCAAATCCAAGATCTTCTACACCCTTACCGACGAAGCGCCGCTTCTGGCCACGGGCTCCCTGCTTCCCATCGTTCAAACCTTTGCTGCGCCCGCTGGGATTGATTTTGTGGCCTGCGACATCTCGGTGGCGGCCCGTGCGCTGTCGCAGTTCCCCGAGTGCCTAAAGCCTGAGCAGCGTGTACCTGACACGCTGGCCGAGCTGGGCAAACTCACCCTCAAGCCTGAAGCCAACATTATCAAACTGCCCAACATCAGTGCGCCGGTGTCCCAGTTGATCAGCGCGATCAAAGAGCTCCAAGGCAAAGGCTACGCCCTGCCCGACTACCCAGATGCGCCTAAAACCGATGCCGAGAAAGACATCAAAGCGCGCTACAACCGCTGCCTGGGCAGCGCCGTGAACCCCGTGCTGCGCGAAGGCAACTCGGACCGCCGCGCGCCTAAAGCCGTGAAAGAATACGCCCGCAAGAACCCGCACAGCATGGCCGATTGGAGCCAAGCCTCGCGCTCACACGTATCGCATATGCACGCGGGCGACTTCTACCATGGCGAAAAGTCCATGACGCTGGACAAAGCGCGCGATGTACGGATGGAGCTGGTCACCACCGGCGGCAAGACCATCGTACTCAAAGAAAAAGTGTCCCTGCTGGACCGCGAAATCATCGACAGCATGTACATGAGCAAAAAGGCCCTGGTCGAGTTCTATGAAAAAGAAATCGACGATGCCTTCAAGACCGGCGTGATGTTCTCGCTGCACGTCAAAGCCACCATGATGAAGGTCTCGCACCCCATCGTGTTTGGCCACTGCGTCAAAATTTTCTACAAAGACGCTTTTGCCAAGCACGGCAAGCTTTTTGACGAGCTGGGCGTGAACGTCAACAACGGCATGGTCAACCTGTACGACAAAATTGCCACCCTGCCGCAGTCCAAGCAAGACGAGATCAAGCGTGACCTGCACGCCTGCCACGAAGGCCGCCCCGAGCTGGCGATGGTGGACTCGGCTAAAGGCATTACCAACTTCCATTCGCCCAACGACATCATTGTGGACGCGTCCATGCCCGCGATGATCCGTAACGGCGGCAAGATGTGGGGCGCAGACGGCCGCTTGAAAGATGTGAAGGCAGTCATGCCCGAGTCCACCTTTGCCCGTATTTACCAAGAGACCATTAACTTTTGCAAATGGCATGGCGCCTTTGACCCGAAAACCATGGGCACCGTGCCCAACGTGGGCCTGATGGCGCAGCAAGCCGAAGAGTATGGCTCGCACGACAAGACCTTTGAGCTGACCGAAGGCGGTATGGCCAACATTGTGGACATCTCCACAGGCGAAGTGCTGCTGAGTGAAAACGTAGAGGCTGGCGACATCTGGCGCATGTGCCAGGTGAAAGACGCAGCAATCCGCGACTGGGTCAAGCTGGCCGTCACTCGTGGGCGCAACTCTGGCATGCCCGTGGTGTTTTGGCTGGACCAATACCGTCCGCACGAGGCGCAGCTCATCACCAAAGTCAAAATGTACCTGCATGAGCACAACACATCAGGTTTGGATATCCAAATCATGAGCCAAGTGCGCGCGATGCGCTACACCTTAGAACGTGTTCAACGCGGTTTGGACACCATCAGCGCGACGGGCAATATTTTGCGCGATTACTTGACCGACTTGTTCCCTAT
>JAYVDN010000064.1:0-6397 GCA_043749385.1 Polaromonas sp. | reverse complement strand
GACTTTGCTGGAATACGGCACGCACATCGAACACGGCATCTACGTCCGCGCCCACCGGTGTGTGGCGCTTGAGTGGGGATTGCGGCGAATGGCTTAGGTAATTGCACAGCTTGCCGATGGGTGAAGTAGGCCCCGCATCGTCGCCCTGCCCTGCAAAGGCCAACAAACGCCAGCGGGCATCTGCCGCCAAAGTCTCGCCCAGTTGCATCAGCTTGCCGTCACCCACACGCGTGACGCTCGCGGAATGAAAGCGTGTGCCGATGAGCAAACCCGGTGCCAAGTGCTGGTGCGTGGAGGGGCCAGTGAGCAGCGCGGGAATGTAGCGCGTGGCGGTGCCTGCCGTGTAGCGGCCATGCTGCACAAAATAGCGTTGCACTTCAGAGGCATCAATTGCCGCGGCGTTTCCTGCGCTCGCTGGGTCGCCCGGCTTTTTGTGCGGGGCGCTGAGCATTTTGGCCCATTCGCGGTCAAAGTCGATCAGCTCTGTGGCTACTGCATGCCGCTCGGCAGAGTAGGTGTGCAGCAGGCTGGGTGGGCTGCGCCCGCGCAGCACGGCGACCAGCTTCCAGCCCAGGTTGAAGGCATCTTGCATCGACACGTTCATGCCCTGGCCTGCTTTGGGGCTGTGGGTGTGGCAGGCGTCGCCGGCGATAAAGATGCGCGGCAGGCGGGTCGCTATCTCTTGGGCTTGCAGGTCGTCAAACCTGTCGCACATGCGCTGGCCAATCTCGTACACCGACCACCAGGCCACTTCTTTCACGTCTAGTGTGTAGGGGTGCAAGATGCGCTGTGCCGCGGCAATCAACTCCTCCAGGCTGATGTTGCGGCTGGAGACGCGCTCGTTAGGGTTGAGCTTGTCCAGCTCTACATACAGGCGCACCAGGTAGCCGCCCTCGCGCGGGATGATCAAGATGCTGCCTTCGCTTGCCGATTGGATGAGCGATTTGAAGCGGATATCGGGGAAGTCGCTTACCACCAGCACGTCCATCACGCCCCAAGCGTGGTTGGCCGAGTCGCCCTTGAGCGACAGGCCCATGCTGCTCCTCACGCCGCTGCGCGCGCCATCGCAGCCCACCACATAGCGGGCGCGGATGGTCTCCACTTGGCCCGCAGAGGCAGCGCCCTGCCGCTCGAAGCGGGCGGTGACGGGGTAGTCTTGCGCGTCATCCGCTGCACGCTCTAGCCCCATGAGGCGGCGGCCGTAGTGCGGCACCAGGTGCGTGGCCGAGCGCTGCATGGTCTCCAAATAAAAGTCGTGCACGCGGGCTTGGTTCAAAATCACATGCGGCATGTGGGACAGGCCGTCTTCTACGTCTTGCACGCGGCCACTGCGCACGATGCGGCTGCGGACAGCGCCGCCGCCGCCGTCATCGTCATCACCAGGCTTCCAAAACGTAGTCTCGTTGACCCAATACGATTCCTTCAGCACCCGCTCAGCAAAGCCAAAGGCCTCAAACATTTCCATGGTGCGGCAGGCCACACCGTCGGCCTGGCCTAGCTGCAAAGGGCCTGGCTTTTGCTCCACGATCACGGTGCGAATCTCCGGGAAAGCTGCCAACTGCGTGGCCAGCGTCAGGCCGGCCGGGCCGCAGCCAACGATCAGCACGTCAGCCTCAGTAGGCAGGGTGTTGCTAGCCGATCCCTGTGCGCTGGGCACCGCTGCATCCAACAGGGCGGGGTCGCCGGTGCGAAAACCGTTGTGGTGGAATTGCATTTTTTGTCTCTCTCGTTTGGTAGCCGAATACTTTCGCAGACTTAAACTATGTCGTCAAAGCCAGTTATAGAATATGGCGTATATAGTTTTAATATAGTGCGCTACACTGCCATGCATGGCAAAGCTTGACTTAGATTGGCTCGGCGTTTTCGTTGAAGTCTATAAAACCCAAAGCGTCTCGCGCGCAGCGCAGTCGTTGGGCATGGAGCAGGCCAGCGCCAGCATCGTCCTCACCAAGCTGCGCCGCCATTTTGACGACCCGCTTTTTTGCCGCACCTCTGCCGGCATGGTGCCCACACCCCGCGCGCAAAGCATCTACCCCGACGTGCTGGAGGCGCTGGCGCGGCTTGACAAGGCACGCGGTGCGACGGGGGCTTTTTTACCCCAACAGGCCCAGCGCGAGTTTCGTATCTGCATGACCGATATCAGCGAAATTGTGCTGCTGCCACGGCTGATCAACTATCTGCACACCACAGCACCGGGCTTGGTCATTGAAGCCGAAAAAATTTCCCCCGGCAGCCGCCAGCGCCTGGAGTCTGGTGAGGTCGATCTGGCCGTGGGCTTCACGCCTGATCTGGAGGCTGGCTTTTACCAGCAAGCCCTGTTTGCGCAAGACTTTGTCTGCCTCGCAGCCAGCGCCCACCCGCGCATTGGCAGCAAACTCAACCGCAAAGCCTTCTCCAACGAAGGCCACATCATGGTCATGTCGTCCGGCACGGGTCACTCCATTGTGGACAAAGTGCTGGCCAAAAACAAGGTAGAGCGCCGCGTGGTGCTGCGCGTGCCCAGCTTTCTGGGTGTAGCCCGCATCGTCGCCCAAACCGAATTTTTAGTCATCGTGCCCCGCCAGCTAGGCCACGCACTGGCCGAGCAAGAACGCGTAAAGGTGCTGGAGCCCCCCGTGCCGCTGCCCACCTACAAAGTCAAACAGCACTGGCACGAGCGCTACAACCTGGACGCTGGCAACGTCTGGCTGCGCAAAACCATGGCGGGGCTTTTTTCGGGCAAGTGATGGGATGTTTAGCTGCACAGCGAAGCAGCCTACCTGTCAGTCCTCAAACCCACCCGCAAGCCGCAAAGCTGCGGCATCAGCACTACCCAGCAATGCCATCAACGCAGCGGCCTGCGCAGGGTTCGCTGCCTTGCTACTCACAGCCGCCGTGTATACCGTAGCCAACTCAAACTCTTTAGGCAACACGGCGATCAAGTTCACGCCTGCGGTGTGCGAAATCTCGTTCACTTGGGTGCAGCCAATCACGCCGGGTTCGGGGCACTTGGCCATCTCGGCCATGGCGATATACACCGGCGCCAGAGTGAAAGCGTTGGTGGGTTGGTCACTCTGGTTCGTCTTCCGTGGATGCACCACTTCCCGCCAGTTCACGCTCAATCTGCGCAATGCTTGGCAGGCTGGTTTGTAGCTCAGCAGGTAGGGATTCGAGCAGCTTGTACTCGGCCACGCCCATAGGTTGGGATTTGTCTCCAAGTGCGTATTCAGCAACGATTTTGTTTTTGCTCTTGCATAGTAGCAAGCCAATGGTTGGGTTGTCGGTGGCGTGTTTCACTTGACGATCCACCGCCGTCAGATAAAACCCCAATTGGCCTAGGTGTTCAGGCTTAAATTTTCCGCCTTTAAGTTCAATCACCACATAGCAACGCAGCTTAAGGTGGTAGAACAACAGATCAATGAAAAACTCATCCCCGCCCACATCCAGCAGCACCTGCCGCCCGACGAAAGCAAAGCCAGCGCCAAGCTCCAGCAGGAACTCGGTGACATGTTTCACCAAGCCATTTTCAATTTCTCGTTCACCCGCTTCTTTGCTCAGGCCCAAAAAATCCAAACGGTACGGATCTTTCAATGATTCGCGAGCCAGATCGGATTGTGGTTTGGGCAAGCTGACATCAAAGTTGGTTACCGCCGTGCCGCTGCGTTCCAGCAGACGGGTTTCGATGTGGATGTTCAGCATATTGCGCGACCAGCCGTGCTGGATGGCACTTTGGGCATACGCCAATCGCTCCTCCTGGTGTTTCAGCCTAGATAGCAGCACCAAGTTATGCCCCCAAGGCAATTGTCCAACAGCCTGTTGGACAATTGCCGCATCCGGCCATGCATCGGCAAAAGCACGCATGTACATCAGGTTGGCGCGGGAGAAGCCTTTCATCTCTGGAAAAGCCGCGCGCAAATCATGCGCCAGCCGCTCAATCACCTTGGCACCCCAGCCTTGCGCGGCCTGCCGCGCCAGAATATCGCGCCCAATCTGCCAGTACAGCAGCACCAGTTCACGGTTAACTGCAAGCGTAGCGCGTTGCTGTGCACTGTGGATGCGCCCTTTCAAGTCAGCCAGCCAGTCGGAATAGCCCGCGGGCGGTGGCGTTAGGCTGATGGGCTTGTTGTTCGTGGGGTCGCTCATGCTATCTCTCCCTTACATTCAACGCGTTGTTTTTGCCCGTGCGCAGGCGCTTGCCGGAGGTGTCTTTATTGCCAAAAGCGGTGAGAAAGGCAAACGGAAACTCGTCTGCATCAAAGGGGGCAAGCGCCAAGTCCGATATGGCTGCTTCGATTTCTACAGCGTTCATGGGTAACTGGCGTTTGGCACTAGGGGGAATGGGGGCATAGCGCCTAGTTTACAGGTAGGCACCCATGCTCCCGCCTAGCGTGGGGAGTGGGCTTTATCAGTCCTCAAACCCACCCGCAAGCCGCAATACAGCCGCATCTGCACTACTCAGCAATGCCACCAACGAAGCAGCCTGGGAAGGATTAGCCGCTTGGCTGCTGACAGCAGCGGTGTACACCGTAGCCAACTCAAACTCTTTAGGCAGCACAGCGATCAAGTCAACACCCGCCGTATACGAAATCTCGGTCACCTGGGTGCAACCAATCACACCGGGTTCTGGGCATTTGGCCATCTCGGCCATGGCGGTGGCGCCGTTGGGGTAGGGGCGCAGGCGGCTGGCTACTTGGCCGTCAATACCTAGCTGCTTCATCACGTTCATGAAGTGGATGCCTGCGGTGGCTTTGATGGGGTCGGGGAAATAGATGCCGCTGGCCGCTAGCAGGGCGGCTTTGAGTTCGTCGGGTGTGCCTACCTTGGGCTGCGGGCTGCCTGCCTTGACGGCGATGCCGGTGCGCACTTTGCCCAGCGCGCGGGCGCTGCCTGCCTCCACATGGCCGCTGGCTTCTAGCTGGGCTATCAGTGCGGCGCTGAGGATGACTACGTCGCAGGGTGCGCCTGCGAGCAACTGGTCGCGCATGACGCCTACTGCGCTGTAGGTGCCTGCGAGGGTGCAGCCGCTGGATTCTTTGAATTTTGCTTCGAGTTTGGAGACTAGGCCGAAGGCTGCGCCGCCGCTCAAGATATGGAGAGTGGTCATTGTGAAACTTTTTAGGAGGCCTTCGACAAGCTCAGGCAGAACGGGATGGGTGGCAGGCCGGACGGTTTTGAGCACATGCCGAACACGAATATTCGGCGTGCGAGTCTTAATCCGCCTTGATACCCGCCGTTTTAATGACCTTCTCCCACTTGGCAATATCGTCGCGCGTGTATTTATCAAACACTTCGGGGCTCATCACCATGGGCACTGCGCCTTGCTTGGTCCACAGTTGCTTGACATCTGGCTGGTTGGCGATTTTGCTGACGGCTTCGTTCAGGCGGTCCACCACCACCTTGGGCGTGCCTTTGGGGGCCATCAGGCCGAGCCAGATGGTGGCCTCGTAGCCGGGCACGCCGGCCTCGGCCATGGTGGGTACGTCGGGCATGACGGCGGAGCGGGCTTTGCCGGTCGTGGCGATGGCTTTGACCTTGCCTGCGCGCACTTGCTCGGTCATGGTGGTGACGGCGTCAAACATCAGCTCTACTTGCCCGCCGATGACATCAGTGCGCGCGCCAGAACTGCCTTTGTAGGGGATGTGCACCAGGTAAATGCCGGCCATGCTTTTGAACAGCTCGCCTGCCATGTGGTAGGGCGTGCCGGGGCCGCTGGAGGCGTAGTTGATCTTGCCGGGCTGGGCCTTGGCGTGCTTGATCAAATCTGCCAGCTTGGCGTCGGGCAAGCTGGGGTTGGCTACCAGCACCAGGTCGGAATAGTTGATGGGCGCTACGGCGATAAAGTCGCGCATCAGGGCGAAGGGCTTGTTTTGCAACAGGGTTTCATTGACCGTGTGGGTGTTGGACATCATCAACAAGGTGTAGCCGTCGGCGGGCGCTTTGGCTGCCAAGTCGGTGCCGATGACCGAGCCGCCACCGGGCTTGTTGTCGACCACGAAGGACTGGCCGAGTTGCTCTTGCAAACGTTGTGCCATAAAGCGCGCATAGTTGTCAGCCGGGCCGCCAGCGGCAAAGGGGACGACGATTTTGACGGGGCGGGTGGGGTAAGTTTGCGCCCAGGCTGATGCGCTGCATGCTACTAATAAAATAGCTGCTTGCGCGACTATTGATTGGGCTACAGCCTTAAATGGTCTTGAAAATTGGGTTTTGAATGACATGCTGGTCTCCTGATTAAGGGGTTAGTGTGCGCTAAGGACGAAGGCGGACTTCCGGACGCAGAGGACGCAAAAGTTACGCAAAGGACGCAAAAGGAATACAAAAAAGAAATTTGAATTTAGAAAGTAACTACATTTTTAGAATTCAGATTTTCAAAACATTATTGGTTTTAATCTTTGTCTACTTTTATCTTCTTTTGCGTCCT
>JAYVDN010000063.1:0-7233 GCA_043749385.1 Polaromonas sp. | reverse complement strand
ATCTCGATGGTGCGCTTGAGCAGGCGGGTCAACTCGTCAAAGGCAAACAAATCCAGCGGGTCGCCCATGGCCACGAGCAGGCTATCGCCCCTGTCTTCTAGCACCAGGGCGCGAAAACGTCGTGCCACAGTTTCTGGCAACGTGCGCACCAGATCTGTTTGAAAGGGGTAGGTTTTAAGATTGACATAGGGAAGCCGCAACTGCTGCGCGGTGCCAAGTGCCAACTGCTCTTCGGTAATCATGCCAGTTTCAACCAGCAGTCGCCCGATTTTCTTGCCCGTAAGCCGCTGTGCATCAAGCGTTTTTTGCAACTGCGTTTGCGAGATAACGCCCTGTTGCACCAGCATTTCGCCAAGGGGGAGTTTTTCAAGTCGCGTTGACACTGGTACGAGGTCAATCCGAGGGGAAGCTGCTGCTGTAGCCATGTTGATGAGCCGTTCCTGTAGCTGCAAAAACGATAGTATAAATGACGTGACTTGCGTTGCAACCCAATGTCTGGTTTTTAAGCGCCAAGTGTGAGTAAACTACTGACCACGGCGAAGCATTTAGTGTGCTTGCTTGCCGGCTTTCTTGTTTGATTTCTACTTGGATGGAATGATGTCTGCTCAATCTGCTTTGGCAACTATGCCCGCCTCCGTTTTTGCCCCGTTGACTGGCTTGAAAGCCTGCGTAGATCTGGGCGGCACCAAAGTGGCCGTGACACTGGCCAACAGCGCCGGCCTGCACGCCAAGCGGGTTGAGCCGACGGCGAAAGAGGGGCAAAACGACGCCTTGGCGCTGCAAATCATCCGCATGATTGGCGAGAGTTGCGTGGAAGCCGGCTTCAACCAACAAGACATTGACGCGGTGGGCGTCTCCAGCTGCGGGCCGTTTGTGCTGAACAAAGGCATGGTCGAGCTGGCCGCGCCCAACATCTGCGGCGGCATGGCCGGCAAAGCGCGCGGCCTGCCGAACGACTGGCAAACCGCCCTCTTAGAAACCCCGCTGCGCGCGCATTTCCCGCATGTGCGCCACATTCGGGTTGAAAACGACGGCATAGGCGCGCTAGAAGCCGAGCGCCGCTGGGGTGCACTACAAAACCACGGTAAACCGCTGGCCAGCTGCGCCTATGTGACCTGGAGCACCGGCATTGGCACAGGTTTATGCGTTGACGGCCATGTGCTGCGAGGTAAAAACGGCAACGCCGGCCATGCGGGGCACATGTTTGTGAGCACCAACAACGACGCGTTGTGCGGCTGCGGCAACATCGGCGACTTGGAAGCTTTGGTCGCCGGCAACGCCATTCCCAGACGCTTTGAAAGCCAGGGGTTCCCGGATGCCGCTTCTCTTTTAATAGCATCTCAGGCAGGAAATACGCCGGCTACCGCCATTATTGATGCTCTGTGTGACGATATGGGACGTGCTTTGTACAACCTGATCGTCACTTTGGACTTAGAACGCATCAGCATCGGTGGCAGCGTGTTTTGGCACCACCGTGACTACCTGCTCCCCAAACTGAAAGCCGCCATCCAAGGCAAAATGCCAGCGCTGACCGCGACTTGCGAGCTTGTGCCGGCGGGTTTGGGGAACCAGGTGGGGGATTGGGGGGCGTTGGCGTTGGTAGCTTGAGCTCATAAAAAGAAAAGGGTCTGCATGGCACAGGCCAAGCAAACCCTCCTCTACTGCTTATTTGCTTACCAGGAGACTGTCACGTAATGCACACCGGTTATCGTTTGTGTGCACGTAGAACCAGATTGGATTGCAGGAGCTGCACATGAACCAGCCTGCCCCGCCACCATATTGCCATTGATGTTGTAGGTAACATCTCCACCGCCAGGTTGTTTAACACTAAGTGTGGAAGTGCCACCTGTTGTGGACGAGGCAGACAAAGCAAGCGTGTAGCTCAACCCCGCTGCAGTACCGCTTGTAAGGGCGATGCCATTCACATCAGTCAATGCCATCGTGGGCACAGGCGAGGTCAAACCAATACCGCACTGAACTTGAAAGGTTTTGTTCGGCGTACTATCTGTACCAGCAAATGAAGTGTAAGAGAAAGACAAAGCCCCGGCTGGCATGGTGATAACACAGCGTTCAGGGATAGTTATTCTTACACTTATTGAGGCGCTGCTGGTACCAATAGCGACATCAGGACTACCAGTGCTACTCACAACACCACCTGGGGGTATAGTTGCGGAAGCCGTATCTGTATAGAGACCAGAGGCAAGAGAAGACGGCGCTGGAACACAACCCCAAAAAACAGCAGTGCCACTACCAGTCCTAGTAGTTTTATCGATCGTTATGGTGACTGCTAAAGGTGGGTTGACGGCACCATGGGTTTCAGTGATAGCGGTGCAACCCGAGCTTGTATAAAAATCATACAAGATTGAAGGAACATTTATCTGCGTTGCCGTGTTCTGCGTCGTGCCAGGCGCACTGTCGCTGTTACCAATATTCACGGTAACAAGCACTGCAGTCGCATTAGCAGAGGTATATAGCGTTTGTACACAAGAAATCGGGACAGACAGCGAAGTGGCATTGGCCCCCCCGAATACATAGCTCGTTGTATATTGAATTACCGGTGAACTAATACTACAGGTAACCAACCCTTGGGGACCAGGACCGGGAGCAGCCCAAGAATTGGCTGATACCACAGCGGTTAGCAGTGAAACCACTAACCATTGCTTAAACTTAAAATTCATCGCGCAACTCCTTGGCAAATAACGGGGCCCACACGGGCAATATCTTCAGTCGTGGCTTCTGGCAGAGTAACTTCTAGATTGCAACTTTGGTCTTTCCACTTGAGCTGCAGCTTATTGGTGGTTTGCATACCTGTCACAAAGGCTTCGCCACGGCGAGCCACATAAAACTCTTGTTTGTCACCATCTAGATACACGGTCGCGCCTGCTGGTGCGGGTTCGCCATCAGCCAGATTGATTTTGATCAAAGCACCACGCCCTGTACGCACGGAGAAAGTCACTTTGACGGCGCTGCGATAAGCCGGCACGGCCATCAGTTCAATGGTGTCCACATCGGCGCTGATAGGCAGCTCAGATGGGTCAATACGCACAGGGTTATTGCGATAAGGAATCAGTTTAGGAATCAACGCAACACCTTTGGCGTTGGTTTTAGCCAGTATGTTGCCCGCAAGACCGATGCCCACATCCGGATAACCAGCCACTTCGGCGATGCCAAAGCTGTCGTCCACACGACGGGTGGCAAAGAAATTACCGTCCGCCACCACCAAGCCGCCTGATGCGCCCAAGCGCAGGGCTGTTTGGTCACGCGAAGTGCTCAGTTCAGCATTGAGCTGGCCATAGCGCCCCAGATAGGTTAATCCACCTTCAGCACGAGCATTTTTTTGCTGCTGCCCAGCCAGGGCACGCCAGCCCAGCCCAGTCTCTTGTTCTGGATTATGGGAGGCTGCTATGTAAAAATCGTGATCATCCGCTCGATGGGTAGCTGAAGCCGTGATGACGGTATTGCCATAGTTGGAGCGCTCAAGCGGCATAATAAAACTCACACCAACAGCTGTACCGGAACCACCGGAAGCATTGGATAAGGCGCGACTGGCTGTGAAGGTCAAGTTGCTGTCTTTGCCAATACGTGTGGAGTAGTTGCCAGAAAAAGTCGTTATTTTAGGTTGGTCAAACCGATTGATGCTGGCAAAACCAACACCAAAGGTGCCTACATTTTCAGTCGAGTAACTCACATTACCTGCCACTTGCAGCTTGGTAGGCGAGACGTCAACATTTTGCCCGAGTTCCCGGAAGTTGAGCGATGCGCCCTGCACTTGCAAGCCGATGCTTGTGCGTAACTCTTGACGCTCCACCCCTAGCAACCACTTGCTGCCTGACCCAATTTTGTCCGTGTTGGAGCCTACGACGGCAGTTTTGCCCAAAACTTGGCCCGGCAAAGCAAACAAGCCACTGACACCCAGCACCTTTGTATCGGCGGTGACTTCGGCTCGGCTTTCAAGCGTGAGTTTGCTGTTCAAGCCTCTTCGCCATGTGCCACTGGTAAAATTGGGACCGTAATTGGCACTGACCGTGCCCAGATCGCTGCGCAGACGGCCTGCTTCAAAGCTCCAGTCGTTCAAACCTGCTGCCAAAAGCTGGCTATTGGTGAAGAATGATTGCGAAATGACTGTTTCGCGACCCAACAAATCGCGAACCACGAGACGGGTAATGCCGCCACCGTTCATCACTGGAAAGTTATCAAGGCTGAAAGGACCGGTTGGCACGCTGGAGGTCTGACGCAGCACGTCGTTAACATACATCTCAACCGTAGAAGGAGCAGAAGACAGACCGCTGATGATAGGCAGCGGTTGGCTGACAAAACCGGGCGTCAAGCCATAGTTGGTGCCGAACTGGATACCACCAAAATACACATTGCGACCCCACATACCGGCGCGGGTGCTGGTGTCGCCCAAACGCAAGGTGCGGTTGTCTTGTGGGAAGTCTTTGGTGAAAGTGGACTCTAAACGCACCCATTTTCGTGGCGTGCCTATGCGGCTATCGTCCGTCAAATTGCGACCAGCGACGCTGGTGGTGAAGACGCCCCACTCGTTGGAAGCGCCAATTTCAGACAGCAAACCCAGCTCTTTCACCGTCGGGGCGCTGCGCAGCAATTGTGAGGCATAACTCAAGTCGTAATTGACAAACACACTAGGTAATACGCTGCCAACAACCGGCAGCTTGTATTTCTCGCCGTCAATGCGAGTCGCACCAAAGGCCAGCGGTGAAAACTTGACATCTACCGACTGGGTTGCGGCATTGTAGGTGGACTCGTACCCAGGGACACCCGCCATTGAGTGGTAATCTGTATCTTGGTAACGCACGCTTATCTCCGAAGGGCGCAAAGAAACACGCCATTCGTCAAACGCCTCCTTAGGCGCATACAACATGCCGTCACGCTCTATCAATACCCATGTGCCGCTTTTCATGCCATTGATGACAACCTCGAGAGGCACAACGCGCTCAGCGGGAGCTTTGGCGGCTGGCGCTGTCTGCGCGCTGACCAAACCCGCACAGAGACTGAGCAGAAGTGGGATAGCGCGCAAGGCAAATCGACTAGGAATAGGGTGTTTTTTCATTGTAATTCTTACTCAGCCACAGTTACATCAAAATTCTGAGGGGTATTATCGTCCTGAGTGACGACCAATTTGGCTTTTCCAGCGGGAACCTTACCGTTGCTGTTGACCAAGTCAAAACTGCGTTTGTTGCCCGGCAAGATATACCCGCCAAGATCAGCGTTCGCCAACTTATCACCGGCCAAGCTAATCAACGCTATTTTGCGCGGCTGGGCATACGCATTGCCCGTGTTTTCACAAATGGCTTTGATGGTGCCAGTAGACGCTGCGCGCTCGGTGAAACAGCTCAAATTGCGTTTGACGCCATTGGGCGTGATGAACACGGGCATAGAAAATGCCAAGGAAATTTGCAACTGCAAACTATTGTCGGTGCGTGGTTTTGCTTCTGGGATTTCGCGCACGATCATGCGGTAGGTGAGCTGCTCACCCGGTGGACGCGGACGCAGCATGGCCAAACGCACCACTTGCCGCGATTTAGGGCCGATTTTGATGATGGGGGGCGACAAAATCATGTCTTCGGTGAGCACCAAATCGTCTTCGCCATTGGCTTTTTGTTTCCAGTTGTACAAGTCAGCCTGCATGACCATGGGCTCATCACTTTCATTGGTGATGGTGATGGCTGTAGCGCGGTCGCGAGGCGCCATAAAGATGCGAACCGGGCTGACCGAAAACGAACCCGCATGGGCGACCACAGCGCAGCAAGCGGCAAGAGAAACAAACAATACAGCGCGAATGCCTGTAGCGAAAAGAGACGAAGACATGGTTGAGCCCAATGACATGAGGTAGAAAGGAAAGGATGGGATGGACTTACCAGCCCAGAGTCATTTCAAGGTAGTTGCGGTCCGTTAAATGCACCACGCGCCAAGAAGTCACGGTGCCCGCACCACCAAAAGTGTCCAACGTGTCGATCAACCCACCGTTTGGGGTGACGTGGGTCACATAACGGTAAGCACCGCCATGCATGGGGGTGAGAGGCTGGCCCGTGTTGCCAGGCTCAATATCTACCACCGCACCCGTTGTACACACCACGGTGACGATTGCACCATGCGCGGTTGGTACGTTGTTTTTTGTGCAAAAAGCGGAAACAGGCAACCCTGGCGGCACAATGGCAGGAGGAGCATTGGCAGTTGGCGCATTGGCGGGAGGCACAGTCACCGGTGCTGGGGTTAATTTAACGGTTACATTAAATAGCGAATTGGCCGTATGCACCGATGTAGCAGCACTTGGCAACGCCCACGCCCCCATCAAAATACCCATTGTTAATGGGATAGCTTTTGCAGCCCAACGATTGGGAGTAAGCAGCTTGAACATGAGAATCCTTCAGGGTGTGTAGCGTGAGCGTCGAATTATCTTAATTAGTAAGAAATAACGAGTACGCGATCTGAAGCAGTCGCGGTCACACCACTAGACATATCACCTGCCTGACCTAAAACCATTTTGCCGGCGATACTGTAAGAGTATGTATCGGCAGCAGCAGGACCAGTACTTGCAAGCGTGCCTGTTGTGGGAGCACTCACAGTCAATGTATAGGCCAAACCGAGAAGTTTATTGGTTGTAGCGTCATTATTCGTGATTAATGCGCTCACAATCGAAACACCTTTCGTACATTTAAATGCCAACGAAATTGTATTTGCATCTAAATCTAAAGTCTGAAAAGCTGTGTAATTGAATGTCATCACAGGCTTAGTCACCGTAGTTGCCAAACATTTAGGCGTCAAATTAGCAGTGACATCAAAAGCGCCGTTTACAGTAGAGAGGGTGACGAGAGCCGAAGCCGACATAGAAGCCAAAGACAAGGCAGCAACTGCTAAAGATGAAAGCAAAAGTTTTTTCATTTGAAGATTTCCTAAAGGTAAATAAAAGTAACGCAAACTGTTGAAACAGCAGAAACAACAGCATCAATCAAACAGAACAGCGCCTTCAGAGTCAACTTCAGCGCTTGTGTGAGTCTAAAGTATTCATGCAACCAAAAGTACTACTACACCCAATTTTGTTACAAAATTGCAACATCTGTCTCAAATATGTGAATATTACCCAAAACTAAACTTAGATTGAACGGCATTAGGTTTGAGCAGATTTATTGGGCATTTGACCTAATTTGCACGCTCAAATACGCCTTTAGCCGGCGTATTTATTGCCTAAATTGCTATTATTTATATAGCAAA
>JAYVDN010000062.1:0-9861 GCA_043749385.1 Polaromonas sp. | reverse complement strand
CGGGGCAATCGCTACCTTGATGGTTTTCACGTCCACGTTGAGCTCTTCAGCGATCAACATGGGCATGGCGGTGTACACGCCTTGGCCCATCTCAGAGCGCGCCGAGATCAAGGTGATGGTGTTGTCGTCAGCAATGTGCACCCACGCGTTGGGCGTGTGCAGTGTGCCAGCGGCTTGTACTTTGGAGGTAGGAAATGACAGGCCGATCATCAGGCCGCCACTGGCAATGGCAGTGGTTTTGATGAAGGTGCGGCGTGAGGTGGAAGCAATGGTTTTGGTCATGGTGTTTCTCCTTAAGCGCGCATCATCGTGGCTGCATCCTTGATGGCAGCTTTGATTCGGGGGTAGGTACCGCAGCGGCAGATGTTGCCACTCATGGCCGAGTCGATCTGGGCGTCGGTGGGGTTTTTGTTGGTGGACAAAAGCGCCGCTGCGCTCATGAGCTGGCCTGACTGACAGTAGCCGCACTGCGGCACATCGTGCTTGATCCACATCATCTGCAGGGGGTGTTTGTTCTCTACGCCCAGGCTCTCGATGGTGGCTACCTTGGCACCGGCCACCGAGGACAGCGGAGTTTGGCAAGAGCGCACCGCCTGGCCGTTGACGTGCACTGTGCAGGCGCCGCATAGGGCTGCACCGCAGCCAAACTTGGTGCCGGTCATACCCAGTTCATCCCGAATAACCCAAAGCAAAGGGGTGTCGGCCTCAGCAGTGGCCGCGACGGCCTTGCCATTGATGGTGAAATTAACGCTCATGAGGAATCTCCTTGTTTAAAACCATGCAACCTTATAACGTTGTATCGTCAAATCTCTTAGTAACAACCCTAGATATCAGCAATATTCTCACTTTGAAACACACCCACTACGGCTCCTGTCACCCGGTCGACACCGACCGGTCTATACCCTGAGATGGAAGTGGAAACCGGGGATCCGGCTACACTGGCCCGATGCAAAACAAACCCGAATCTATTGCCAGTTTACGTAAAAATTACGAGCTGGCTGAACTGCTGGAAGCTACGGCATCGAGCGATCCCTACCTACAATTTGATACATGGCTCCAGGAAGCGATTCAAGCCAAAATCCCTGAGCCCAATGCCATGACTTTGGCCACCGTGGGCAGCGACATGAGGCCGTCCACCCGCATTGTGTTGATCAAGGGCTTTGACGCGCGGGGCATTGTGTGGTTTACCAACTACCAATCGCACAAGGGACGAGAGCTGGCGGGCAACCCGTTTGCGGCCTTGCAGTTCCATTGGGTAGAGCTGGAGCGCACGGTGCGCATAGAAGGCCGAGTGGAGACAACCAGCGCCGACGAAAGCGATGCCTACTTTCACAGCCGCCCCTTGGCCAGCCGAATTGGCGCGATAGTCAGCCCGCAAAGCGAAGTGATCGCCAGCCGCGAGGTTTTAGAGCTCGAAACCCGGCGGATTGAAGCCCTGTACGGCGACAAACCGCCACGTCCACCGCACTGGGGGGGCTACCGCTTGGTGCCCGATGAGTGGCAGTTTTGGCAGGGGCGACGCAACCGCTTGCATGACCGGCTGCGTTACCTGCTGGGTGACCAAGGTCGGTGGATAAGGGAGCGCTTGGCGCCCTGAGCGTGCGGGCTGGACCGCTGTGGGCATGTCTTGAAGATGGTCGTTCTGGCGGGGGCACAGGGTGGCTTGGGCTTTGACGATGACTTTCCCGCTGCACCGACCGCCCGTGGACTATTTTCACCACAACAGGCACTACACATTTCGTAGCTGCTCCCGCGATATTCTATTGGCTTGCAGCCCGATTACCATCTAAAAAAGGGCTCCCAAAATGGCAAATTTGCAGTTTTCAGCCGATTTTTCAGCTCCTGCAGCCTCTCAAACGCTCCCCACCAGCAATTTTGACTGGCTTTTAAGGTATTAATCGGGCTGCAGGCCAATAGAATATCGCGGGAGCAGCTATTTAATACATAGCGATACCAAGGCAGATAAGGCATCTTCAAACCCAAGCTATATCACGCCGTTTGCGCAATCGCCGCCCGCACAGCAGCCAATTGCCTGCGAGAGACCAGCAGTGCGTCGTCTACGCCGCGCAGGCGCACGGCCCAGCCTTCTACGTCGGTGGCTTCCTCGTCATCGTCTCGCTCGCCTGCACGGGCTACGTAGCGTTCTAGCGCCCGCATGCCGCGCTTGGCCACCAAGGTGTTGCGGTGAATGCGCAGGTAGTGCTCGCCGTAGCGGGCTTCCAAGTCGTTGAGCGCGCCGTCCAGAATGTAGCTTTTGCTGGCGGTGCGCACCGTCACGTATTTCAGCTCGGCCTTGAAGTACAGCACCTCGGCCAGGGGCACCCGCTCGGTACGACCCCGGTCTTGGATGATCAGTACCTCTTGCACTAAATCGGGCGCTGGCCCTTTATTTAATTGCGGGAGCAGCTCTTTTTTATGTAGCGCTTTGGTTAAGGCTTTTTCCAGGCGCTCTAGCCGCACGGGCTTGGTGAGGTAGTCCACCACCTCCAGATCAAACGCCCCTACGGCATGCTGCGCATGCGCGGTGACGAAAATTATGCCCAGCTCGGGGCGCAGGCTGCGCAGCTCTCTGGCCAGCTGCATGCCGTCAGCCCCTGGCATGTGGATGTCCAGCAGCACGACATCACAAGGCGTGGTGCGCAAGAGCGCCATGGCCTGCATGGCATCTGCCGCCTCGCCTGCCACGCCGCACTTGGGCTGTTTGCAGTCGCCCAGCAGGGTGCGCATGCGGGAGCGGGCCAGTGGCTCGTCGTCTACGATCAAAGCAGTCAATACCGTCATAAAGGCACCTCGATACGCACTTGGTAGATGCCATCCACCATAGTGGCGCGAAAGGCGGTTTGCAAGTCGTGCAGCAGCTTTAAGCGGTCTTCCACATTGCGCAAAGCTACGCCATGGCCTTGTTCGCCCTGCCCTGCTGGCACCGTGTTGGTCACCTTCACCACCACCGTGCTGCCGCGCCGCTCTGTGCTGATTTTGATATCCGCCCCGTCGGCACTGGGCTCTACGCCGTGTTTGACGGCGTTTTCCACCAAGGGCTGCAACAGCAAAGGCGGCACCATGGCCTGGTTGGCCGCCTCGTCCACCACCCACTGCACCCGCAGGCGCGTGCCAAAGCGTACTTCCTCAATGGCCAGGTAGCGCTCGGCCAGTTCTATTTCCTGGGCCAAAGGCACAGCGTCGCCCCGGTCTACCAACGCACTGCGAAACAGCTCTGCCAAGTCCTCCAGTACCGCCTCGGCCCGCGCTGGCTCGGCCCGCACGAGGGCGATGGCGCTGTTCAGCGTGTTGAACAGAAAATGGGGCCGTATGCGCGACTGCAGCTCGGCCAAGCGGGCATTGGCACTGGCCGGGGCCCGGCCCGCCGCACGCCACACCAACGCAGCCACCAAAGCCGCTGACAGCAGCGCACCGGTAGCGGCGCTGGCCAGCCAAGGCGCGTCTGGCGCAATGCCTAAAAGCGCCACCATCGCGCAGCCATACAGCCCCGCCAGCACGCCCAGAGAGATGCCACCCATCCATTGACCCGCCTTGGACAGCCGCTGCAACGGCTTCTTTAAAGCGCAGGCGGTGATTAACCATATTAAAGTAGCGGGCAAAGCGGCCCCTGTAATAAGCGCCAAACGGGCTAGCCAGTCTGTCGGGCTCACGCTGCCATACATCACTCCCACTGCCAGCACCAACTGCACAAACAGCACCGCGCGCAGGATCACACCCACTTGGCAGGCGTCAAATACCAAGACTGGGGCAGGCTCAGGCTGTAGGGGCAGCGGCACAAACGCCGGTGCAGCGCGGCCCTGTGCAGGGGCCACAGCTTCAAATTGCGAGCTGCCAAATCGGGTTTGCATGGTCAAAGTTAGAATCTAGTTGCTTACTGTCACTACCCTCACTAGTATGCCAGCCTCGCGCCCAGATGCACAGAGCGCCTAATGCTAAGCTCAAGCCCCTATGAACCACGAAAACCAATTCGCCCAAAAATCCCAAGCCTGGTCGGCCCTGTTCTCCGAGCCGATGAGCGACCTCGTCAAACGCTACACCTCCAGCGTATTTTTCGACAAACGCCTGTGGGACGCCGACATCACCGGCTCGCTCGCCCATGCCGATATGCTGGCCGCGCAAAAAATTATTTCCAAAGAAGACCACGCGAGCATCCAAAAAGGCATGGCGCAGATTCGCAGCGAGATTGAAGTGGGCAGCTTTGAATGGAAGCTCGACCTGGAAGACGTACACCTGAACATCGAGGCGCGCCTGACCGCCCTGGTGGGCGACGCAGGCAAGCGCCTGCACACCGGCCGCAGCCGCAACGACCAAGTAGCCACCGATGTGCGCCTGTGGCTGCGCGGCGAGATTGACCTGATTGGCGGCCTGCTGGTGGACTTGCAAAAAGCGCTGCTGGAAGTGGCTTCGACGAATGTTGAAGTGATCTTGCCCGGCTTTACCCACCTGCAAGTAGCCCAGCCGGTGAGCTTTGGCCACCACATGCTGGCCTATGTAGAAATGTTTGCCCGCGATGCCGAGCGCATGCACGACGTGCGCAAACGCGTGAACCGCCTGCCCCTAGGCAGCGCCGCACTGGCAGGCACCAGCTACCCGCTGGACCGCGAGCGCGTAGCCAAAACTTTAGGTATGGTGGACGACGCTGGCCATGCACAGGTCTGCCAAAACTCGCTCGACGCCGTGAGCGACCGCGACTTCGCCATCGAGTTCACCGCCGCCGCTTCCCTTGACATGGTGCATATCAGCCGCCTTTCTGAAGAGCTGATTTTGTGGATGAGCCAAAACTTCAGCTTCATCAAAATCGCCGACCGCTTCACCACCGGCAGCTCCATCATGCCGCAGAAGAAAAACCCCGACGTGCCCGAGCTGGCACGCGGCAAAACCGGCCGCGTCGTCGGCCACCTGATGGGCCTGATCACCCTGATGAAGGGCCAACCCCTGGCCTATAACAAAGACAACCAGGAAGACAAAGAACCGCTGTTTGACACGGTAGACACGCTCAAAGACACGCTGCGCATTTTTGCCGAGATGATCGGCGGGCAGCTGAATGCTGCGACGGGTCAAAAAGAAGGCGGCATCACCGTCAACGCCCCCGCCATGGAGCAAGCCGCCCTCAAAGGCTACGCCACCGCCACCGATCTGGCCGACTATTTGGTGAAAAAAGGCCTGCCCTTCCGCGATGCGCATGAGACCGTAGCCCACGCCGTCAAAGCCGCTATTTCACACAACGTCGATTTGTCCGAATTGCCCCTAGCAGTGTTACAAGGCTTTAACCCCGGCATTGAGAAAGACGTGTACGCAGTGCTCAGCCTGCGCGGCTCTTTGAACGCCCGCAATACCTTGGGCGGTACTGCGCCTGCACAAGTGCGGCTGCAGGTGGCGCGGCATCTTAAGCGGTTGGGTTAGATTTGGAGCTGGCTTGTAAAGCCGGGCATTGGGCACTGGTGGTTTGTACGCCCGGGCGCTTGGCGTGGACGGCTACGCGGCTGTCCCCCGCGCCAGCCTATGGCTGACTGCTCCTTTATGCCGCTACGCCGTCCAAGCCAAGCGCCTGGGCAGCGACCAGCGAGCAGGGTGGGTCTTCGGTGGTGCAAGACACTTTGCTCTGGAAAGATGGTGTCTGCACTGGCGGTGGAATGCACGCCACACTGGCAAGATAGCGTGCACCCAGGCCGTCAAACACCCACCAAGCTGGCACGATCAGGTCGGCGGCGCTACTTCAGCGTAGCGGCATCAAGGAGGAGGCAGCGGCCATAGGCCGCAACGGGGGACAGCCGCGCAGCTGAAGTAGCGCCGTTGACCTGCTCCAGTAAAAAAACCCAAGGGAACCAGAACGCTACTATTTCAGTAGCTGTTTCCGCGATATTCTATTGACCTGCAGCCCATTACACCGTAATAACATACTCAGAGCGAAAGGCAGCTTGCTCGTTTTTTCGCGCGTAGCCCAGCGGGTTGGCCACCACACGGCAAGTGCGGCCTGCGCCTTGGTGCACGTAGTCGCTCGGGCAATGCAAGTGGCCGTGCAGCCAGAAGTCGGCGTGATCTAGGTACTCGTCCAGCGCGTTGCAAAAGCCTGCGGTGGTGGGGTTTAGGCCGTAGCGGGGGTCGGCACTGCGCAGACTGGGGGCGAAGTGGGTGACGGCCACCGTAGTGGTATTGGCATCTTGCGGGGCGGCAGTGAGTGCAGCGAGCAGCCACTGCTGGCACAGCAGGGCTTGCTCGCGCATTTCTTCGGCCAACCACGGCAGGCCGTGGCGCGTGGTGGCGGCTTTTTTCAAGTAAAAATTGGCCCCGCGAAAGGCTTTGCCGCGCAGGCGCAGTTGTTCGGTGAGGTCATTTTTGGCTTTGCCTAGCAGTGCCAGCGCGTCGTAGTCGCTCCAAAGGGTAGTTCCTACAAAGCGCACAGCACCGTTGCCCATCGGGTCATTGGCGGGCCGCTGTACGGTGAGCACTTCGCGCTCTAGCCAAGTGATGCCTAAGCGCGCGCACACCTCTTGCAGCCGCGCGTGGGCGGCATCAAAGTCCAGAGCATCGTACTCATGGTTTCCGGGGATCAACAGCACCGGGCTGGGCCAGCCGTGCAAGGGTGAAAAGCGCTGCAGGCCAAAGTCTGCATCCTGGAGGCCGGAGCCTGTTTGGTACGAGCCTATGTCGCCGGCAAGCACCAGCACGTCGGCACCGGGCGCGGGTGTAGGCTGAAAGTGCGGGTGGCTCTCCAGGTGGAGATCAGATAAAAGCTGGATGCGCATGGGATGACGGGGCTACTGACCTGCGTTTATGGCGTTATGGCGCGCTCAGGCAATCTCAAAGCTGGATGGTTGCGGAAACATGCGCTGCAAGGCCCCGCGCACTTCCAGCAACCGTGGGTCGTGCGGGTAAGCGTCATCGGTGGTGTCGTTAATGCAAAAAAACTCAACTTTGCCCACCAAACTAACCAGACTCTCCAGCACTGCCGATTGCTCATCAGCGCCACTGGAGACATAGAGATGCGCATACTCTCGCACCTTGGCACAGCCAGAGGCCAGCGCCCAGCGCAACACAAAATCGGAGACGATGGTGGGCTTGTCCCAAGCGCGGAAAATGGTAGAACGCACCAAGCTGAACATGTCTGGCGCCAAGGTTTCCAGCTCCACCAAAAGCGATTTACGCATGGGTCTGGGCGAGTGGGCAAAGGTGCGGAACACATGCTGATAGGCTTGCGCCACCGCACGTACCTGCGCGTTGCTGCCGCTCGCGTCTCGCGCCTTGCCGCTGAACCAGGCGCGAGACATTTTGCTGGCGTTTTCCAGCACGTCGGCCTTGTGCTGCAACGGGGTATCGCACACTGCAGGTTCGTCTGACCAAGCGACATAAAACCCGCCTTCAAAAAACCAATCCTCTTCGGCCACCGACGAGCCAAACATCACGTCGTCGTTAAGGTAGAAATACCGCTCTGAGAGACCGGAAATTCGGTGAATATACGACTCGATGTTGCTGGAGTCAAAAGTGGGCAAATGCTGCGCGGGTATGAGGTCTTGGTGGTCTACCACCGTCAGCCGATCCGAGCTTTTTAGCCAAGCTGGCGTTTGCGCGTCAGTTACCACATAGATGTGCCCGTGCGCCGGAAAATACTTCTCCAGCGCGCGCAGGTTGTAGCGCAGCTCTTCATTGTCGCGGTAGCGGCCTTCTACGTTGCCGTATTGCGCCATCGCGTCAAGATGGCTGACGCTGAGCTGGCTGGCAGCAGTGCGGCGCTTGGCACGCCAGACGTCGTCGTTACCGTCGACCCAGAGGTAGACGATATCGATGGCATCTACAGGCTTGGTCAACCCGTACTTACTTGTACTTGTCTTTGTCTTTGCCGCGCGGAATCACCGTGGTGGTGACGGTAGCGCGCACCGGCTCACCCGTCTGCACTTTAGGGGGCGACGTGTCTTTTTTCGTCTTTTTTACTTCTTTATTGGTTTTTTGTTGACCTTTTGCCATGGTGTGCTCCTAGATTGATTGCGAATGCCGATGTATTATCCATGGGTTTATGCCCTGTTTCAACACCCTGCGAGATACTTTCCCTTATGTCCGTTGCGATTGAGATTGAAGAACGCGAGGTAGAGATCACCGCCATCCGGGCGCAGGGTGCGGGTGGGCAAAACGTGAACAAGGTCTCCAGCGCCATCCATTTGCGCTTTGACATCCCGGCGTCGTCCCTGCCCGAAGACGTAAAGGCGCGCCTGCTGGCGCTGCGTGACAGCCGCATTACCCAAGACGGCGTGCTGGTGCTGAAGGCGCAAAACCATCGCACGCAAGACGCCAACCGGCTGGACGCCTTTGCGCGTTTGCACGAGCTGGTGGCCACTGTAGCCAAGCCGCCTTTGGTGCGCCGCCCTTCCAAGCCTACCTATGGCTCGAAGCAGCGGCGGCTAGAGGGTAAAAGCCAGCGCTCCAGCATCAAGGCTTCTCGGGGCAGAGTTGTTGACTGAAAGTGCACGGCGGGCTTGTACGCGCAGGGGTTTGTACGCCCTGGCACTTGGTGTGTACGGCTACGCGGCTGTCCCCCGCTTCGGCCTAAGGCCGACAGCTCCGCCTTTATGCCGCTACGCCGTACACACCAAGCGCCTGTGCAGCGAGCATGGAGGGTCTGCAGCGGTGGAACACCCGCCACCTTCCCAGGATCAGGTCGGTGGTGCACTTAGCGTAGCGGCATACAAGGAGTCGCTGGCCATAGGCCAGCACGGGGGACAGCCGCGTAGCTAAGTGTGCCACCGACATGATCCCGTACAAAAGTCAAACGCTCAAATTTGGTGACCCGCAGTGTCCATTCTCGGTTACCCTTAAGTTCCAATTTAGAAGACTCACGGGGATTGCATGAAAAAAGTACATGGTCTGCGCGCTGGTTTCCTGACGGCGCTGGGGTTTACGGTTTTGGCTGTTTTCAGTTCGGGGGCGTCGGCACTGCAAATTGCCAGCCTGTCACCCCAAGGCGAGGTAGCGCAGGTACGCCAACTGGTGGTTAAATTTGACCAAGGGGCGGTTAATTTTGGCGACCCCAAGGCCACCGCACCCCTGAACGTGTCGTGCAGCGATGCACAGGCCAGCAAGGGCAGTGGCCGCTGGATTAGCGAACGGGAATGGGCCTACGAGTTTGAGAACGACCTGCCGCCCGGCGTGCGCTGTACGGCACAGTTGAGCAGCAGCTTTAAGCCGCCTGCCGGCCAAAGCGTCACCAGCAATACCAAGTTTGCCTTCAACACCGGTGGCCCGTTTGTGCGGCGCATATCGCCCAGCGCGGGCAGCCGGATTGACGAAGAACAGTTTTTTGTACTGGAGCTCAATGGCGCAGCCGCGCCTGCCACGCTACAGGGCAACATGTGGTGCACGATAGAAGGCGTGGGCGAGAAAGTAGCCGTCAAACCAATCGATGGCACTGCCCGCACCGAGCTGCTCAAAGCCACGGGCAACGAGAAAGCAGCCAAAGCCGATCCCGAGCGTTTTATCACCCTGGCCTGCAACCGCCGCCTGAACCCTTCTGGCAGCATGAGCTTGGTGTACGGCAAGGGCATCGCCACGCCCAGCGGCGTGGCCAATGCGGTGGAGAAGCGCTTTAACTTCAAGGTGCGCGAGCCGTTTATGGCCAGCTTTAGCTGCGAGCGCGAAAACGCGCAGTCGCCCTGCCTGCCCATTCGACCGATGAGCCTGCGTTTTAATGCGCCGGTCACGACCAAGATGGCCCAGGGCATTGTGCTCAAAGGCGCCAAGTCCAGCTTTAAACCTGAAATCGACAAGGACGGCGGCGAAGACAACACTGTCAACGGCATCACTTTCAAAGGGCCGTTTACCGAAGACGCAGACTACCGCATAGAACTGCCCAGTGGCTTCACCGATGCCTCT
>JAYVDN010000061.1:0-3157 GCA_043749385.1 Polaromonas sp. | reverse complement strand
ACGTCACGCACCTCAGCGCCTTGCAGCGCGCCTTTCTCTTGCAGCAATGCATGCAAACGTGGCAGGTGGTAGTGCGGTACGGCCGGGTACAGGTGGTGCTCTAAATGGTAGTTGACATGGTGCGGAAAGAACACGGCGCGAAACAACCAGTTGCTGAGTTTTCCAGAGGTGTTGTTGCTGCGCGCAGCGGTGAGGGGGGAAGACAAATCAGTCACCGCACCATGCTCGCAAATGGCGCGCAGGCGCAGGATGGGTTGCAACACGGTCACCAAGGGCAGCATCCACAGCACGGCGTACATGGCCAAGCCCTGCCAACCGCCTAAAGCCAGCGCTACAAAAGGCGCAGCGATGTGAAAACCTATCACTATCAAGCGGTCTTGGCGCGCATTGGCACGCAGCTCTGCAGAGGTATCGTTCAACGGGTTCACTTTGCCGCCAGTGTCGGCATTGATGGCTGGTGCGCCAAAAAAGTAGGCGTATGTTTTCCAGGCATTCCAGCCAATCAAATCAAGCGCCAACTTGCGCCACAAATAGGCTTGGCCGCGCGGGTAGCCACCATGGATCGCCGTGTCGGGGTCTTGGCTGCCGTACAAGTTGTTGTGGTGCAAGCGGTGCGTGACGCGGTAGGTGCACATGCTTACCCCGCCCAGCATACCTATCAAGCGGCCCGCCACATCGTTGGCCGTGCGGTTAGTAAACATGCGGTAATGCGCCGCCTCGTGCGACAAAATGAACAGCCCATGCAGCGCAATGCCTATGGCCAACACGCTGAGCAACACCCAAGGCGTGAACCAATTCACTACGCCAAAAGCTATGGCGCCCACAATGAGCAGCATAGTCTGCCCAATCCCCACGAGCGAGCGCGCATTGGACAAGGTAGTCAGCGGTGCCAGCTCCTGCGCCGACAAAATTTTGCGTGCCGCCGCATTGCCTGAACCGGCAACGGGCAGCAACACCCGCAAGTCATCCCGAAATTCCTCGCCCTGCCGATCAGTTAACGGCTCTGAACTGTGCGACGGTGATGTAGATAAGCCCATACAAATATCTCCCCAGTACGTCCAATACGACGGGTCGTTGCGCCAACAAGCCAACCCAACTGTCACAAGATCGGTATGCGCAACGCATCCACTTTGGTCTTCCTTTTGCGCCCTTCGCGTAAGTTTTGCGCCCTCTGCGTCCGGAAGTCCGTTTTCGGAAGTCCGCCTTCGGAAGTCCGTTTTCGACCCTCCGATCACGCTCAACACATTAAACCAACTTCACCACCTGCTTACCAAAGTTGCGCCCTTTCAGCAACCCCAAGAATGCCTCAGGCGCCGCCTCAATCCCCTGCGCCACCGTCTCACGCGGCTTGAACTTGCCCGTAGCGATCAAGCCGCCCAGCTCCTTCAGCGCTTCGGGCCACACTTCCATGTGCTCACTCACAATAAAGCCTTCGATCTTCAGGCGGCTCATCAAGATCAGCGCAGGCGCAGCCAGCGGCAGTGGCTTGCCGTCGTAGCCCGCAATCATGCCGCACACGGCGATGCGGCCAAAGGCGTTCATGCGCGAGAGCACCACGTCCAAAATCCAACCGCCCACGTTCTCAAAATAGCAATCTATGCCATTGGGCGCAGCCTCTTTAAGCGCGGCGTTCAAAGCCTTACCGTCAGTATGCTCTTTGTAGTCGATGCAGGCGTCAAAGCCCAGCTCTTTCACGGCGTAGTCGCATTTATCCTTACCGCCTGCAATGCCCACCACGCGGCAGCCGCGCGCCTTGGCCAGCACGCCTACGGCGCTGCCTACAGCGCCGCTGGCCGCTGTTACGCACACAGTTTCGCCCGCTTTGGGTTGGCAGATTTTCAGCAAACCGTAGTAGGCCGTTACGCCCGGCATACCTACTGCGCCAAGATAGTGGCTGAGCGGGATGTGCGTGGTGTCTACCTTGCGCAGCGCGCCCACAACATTGCCATCGACCACGCTGTACTGCTGCCAGCCGCCCATGCCCGCGACCATGTCGCCCGCGGCGAACTTGGGGTTTTTAGACTCCACCACCTCACCCGCGGTGCCACCGCCCATCACCGCGCCCAGCTCTTGGGGTATGGCGTAGCTTTTGCTGTCGTTCATGCGGCCGCGCATGTACGGGTCCAGGCTCATGTAGTGGTGGCGCACCAGCACCTGGCCGTCTTGCAGCGCGGGGGTGTCAGTTTTGACCAGTTTGAAGTTGCTGGTTTGCGCCTCGGCGGTGGGGCGGTTGTCTAAAAGCCATTGCTGGTTTTGCATAGTGTGCTCCTGGTTACTATCTATTCAGTAGCTGCTCCCGCGATATTCTATTGGGCTAGCGGCGAATTTGATTAATAAAATGCCTTGAATTTCAATCTGTGGCGGGTGGATTCAAGTCATTGGCCTTTGCAGCGCCTGTAGGCAAGCGCCGCACGTATTTAAAGGTGCCAGTAGCGTGCGAACACGCTCTGCCCTGTACATCAAAAATCGTGGCTTCTGTAAATGCCATGGTCGATGTGCGGTGTATCAAACGCCCCTTGGCCACCAGCGGGCCCACTGCGGGCTGCATAAAACTGGTCTTCATCTCGATGGTCACAATGCCCATGTTCAGCTCCACGCTGCGCGCCGCATGGGCCATCACCACGTCCATCAAGGTCATGCTGGCACCGCCATGGGTGACGTTAAAACTGTTCAGGTGTTCAGGCAGCGCAGTGTAGTTAATCTGCGCCTCGCCGCCTTCGAACTTGACCAGTTCAAAGCCCAGGTGCTCAACGAAGGGAATATGGACACTGAATTTCATAAATAGCTTAGATTAACCACCTGCCACCACACTCACGCCACCATCCACCGCCAGCCACTGGCCGGTAATGTGTTTTCCCGCAGCAGACGCATAGAGCAGACACAGGCCTTTCAGGTCTTCGTCATCACCTAACCGGCGCAGGGGTGCGTTTTCTTTCAGCTTGTCTTCGCCCAAGGCTTTCAAGGTGCCCGCAGTCATCTTGCTGGGAAAAAAGCCGGGGCAGATGGCGTTGACGCGGATGTTGTACTTGCCCCATTCTGCAGCCAGCGCGCGGGTAAAGTTGATGACCGCGCCTTTGGAGGTGTTGTAGGCGATGGTATTCATGCCGCTGGGGTTGCCGCCCAGGCCTGCGATGGAGGCGATGTTGATGATGCTGCC
>JAYVDN010000060.1:0-4748 GCA_043749385.1 Polaromonas sp. | reverse complement strand
GCTTTTGTGAGCGCGAGCGCTGCCCGTTTGCGGTGATTGGCGTGACGACGGATGTGAAGCATTTGGTAGTTGGGAATCTGTCGGAGCCGTCGCGAGCGGACGGCGGGCTAGGCGCACGGAGCACAGGAACCGGAATGAACATGCAAATCCATGAGGATTCCGCGCACCGCGCAACAACGCCCCCCGTTCGCGCAGTAGGCTCTCACGCAGTCAATATGCCGATGAACGTGCTGCTGGGCAAAACACCCAAAATGCACCGCGATGTCAAAACCTTGAAGCGTGAATTCAAAGCCATCGACCTGACTGGCGTTGACTTACAAGACAGCGTGATCAAAGTCTTGAGCCACCCGACCGTTGCCAGCAAACGCTTCCTCATCACCATCGGCGACCGCACCGTGGGCGGCCTGACGCACCGGGACCAGATGGTAGGCCCTTGGCAAGTACCGGTAGCCGACTGCGCCGTCACCTTAGCCGACCTCGCGGGCTTTGCAGGCGAGGCCATGAGCATGGGCGAGCGCACGCCGCTGGCCATCTTCAACGCACCCGCCTCGGGCCGCATGGCGGTGGCCGAAGCCATCACCAACCTGCTGGCCGCGCCGATTGAGTTGGCCAAAGTCAAGCTTTCAGCCAACTGGATGGCCGCGTGTGGAGAGGCCGGTGAAGACGCCGCCCTGTACGCTACCGTCAAAGCGGTAGGCATGGAGCTGTGCCCGGCGCTGAACATCAGCATTCCCGTGGGCAAAGACTCGCTGAGCATGCGCACGCAGTGGACCGACGATGCGGGCACCAAAAACAAAGTCACCTCCCCGGTTTCCCTCATCATCAGCGCGTTTGCCAGCATTGACGATGTACGCGGCACACTCACACCGCAACTCAACCGCGACAATCCAGACACCACGCTGGTCTTTATCGACCTGGCCCAAGGCCACAAGCGCCTGGCGGGCAGCGTGCTGGCACAGGTGCTTGACCAAGAGGGGCAAGCAACGCCTGACCTGAACAACCCACAAGACCTCATCAACCTGGTCAAAGCCATCAACGCCCTGCGCGCGCTAGGCAAAATCCTCGCCTACCACGACAAGGGCGACGGCGGCTTGGTAGCCACGGTGTGCGAGATGGCCTTTGCGGGCAACGTGGGCGTGGCGCTGAACATCGACATGCTGCTGCTGGAAGGCGACGGCATTACAGACAGCCGCATGGACGTAGGCGACAGCAAAAACTGGAGCGGCCAGGTGAATGCACGACGTGACGAGCTGACATTGCAAGCGCTGTTTAACGAAGAGCTGGGTGTCGTTATTCAAGTGAAAACCGAAGACCGCAACGCCGTGATGCAAACTCTGCGCGAGCATGGCCTGTCCAAGCACAGCCACTTCATCGGCAAGACCCGCCCTGCTCCCCAAGCAACCGGCTCTGCCACTCCTGCTACAGCGGAAAATAATCCAACCAGCAGCGACGCTTTGTCCGTGGGCGTAGGCGAAGTCACCATCTGGCGCGACACCAAAAAAGTGTTCGCAGCCAAGCTGCAAGACCTGCACCAAGTGTGGGATGCTGTGAGCTGGAAGATAGCCCAAGGCCGCGACAACCCGCTGTGCGCCGACGCCGAACATAGCGCCGTGGGCGATGCAGCCAACCCAGGCCTGCATGTGCACCTGAATGCCATTCTTACTGCAAATATCAAGCAAAATAGTGCTCTAGCCCAACAGAATATCGCGGGAGCAGCTACTAAATTAGCAGCACCCGCCCTTCTCACAGCGCGCCCCAAGGTCGCTATTTTGCGCGAGCAAGGCGTCAACTCGCATATCGAAATGGCCTACGCCTTCTCCGAGGCGGGCTTCTGTGCCATAGACGTGCACATGACCGATCTGCAAACCGGCCGCGCCAAGCTACCCAACTTCGCAGGCCTGGTAGCCTGCGGTGGTTTTAGCTATGGCGACACCCTGGGCGCAGGCATCGGCTGGGCGCGCAGCATCACGTTCAACAACGCCCTTTCTGACCAGTTCAAAGCCTTCTTCGCCCGGCCAGATACCTTCGGCCTGGGCGTGTGCAACGGCTGCCAGATGTTTGCCGAGCTGGCCGACATCATCCCCGGCGCGCAGGCCTGGCCGCGCTTTACCACCAACCTGAGTGAGCGCTTTGAAGCCCGCTTGTCGATGGTCGAAGTGCTTGAATCCCCCAGCCTGTTCTTGCGTGACATGGCCGGCAGCCGCTTGCCCATAGCGGTCGCCCACGGGGAAGGCTTTGCCAACTTCAGCCAACGCGGTGACCAAGCCAAGGTGATAGGGGCCATGCGCTTCACCGATAACTTTGGTGCGGCCACAGAGCAATACCCCTTCAACCCCAACGGCAGCCCCGGCGGCCTCACTGCCGTCACCACCGCTGATGGTAGATTCACCGCCATGATGCCCCACCCCGAGCGCGTTTTTCGCAACGTGCAAATGAGCTGGACCAACCAAGACAAAGCCCAGCACAGCGCGTGGATGCAACTGTGGCGCAATGCGCGTAAGGCCGTTAACTAACCCACCTCAAAAAACGCCATGTCCATCAGCCTGTTAGCCCTACTAGACGACATCGCCACCATCCTGGACGATGTGTCGGTAATGACCAAAGTGGCGGCGCAAAAAACGGCGGGCGTGCTGGGCGACGACCTGGCGCTCAACGCGCAGCAAGTGGCTGGCGTACGCGCGGAGCGCGAGCTGCCTGTGGTGTGGGCCGTGGCCAAGGGCTCGATGGTGAACAAAGCCATTTTGGTACCCACTGCCTTGGCCATCAGCTACTTTGCGCCCTGGGCCATTACGCCGCTGCTGATGGTGGGCGGTGCGTATTTGTGCTTTGAAGGCTTTGAGAAAGTTGCCCACAGACTACTGCACACCAAGGCCGAGGACGATGCCCATGCGCAAGAAATCAAGCAAGCCGTGGCCAACCCCACAGTAGATTTGGTAGCGCTGGAAAAAGACAAAATCAAAGGTGCCATCCGCACCGACTTTGTGCTGTCTGCCGAGATCATCGTCATTGCCCTGGGCACGGTAGCCAGCGCCACGTTTACCCAGCAGGTCACCGTGGTAGCCGCCATCGCCGTCCTCATGACTGTGGGCGTGTACGGCATAGTAGGCTGCATCGTCAAGCTGGACGATGCAGGCAGCTACCTGCTAGGGCGCAGAACCCACACCGCCCGCGCTATAGGCCACAGCCTGCTGTGGTTTGCGCCCCGGCTCATGAAGACCCTCGCCATCGTCGGCACCGCCGCCATGTTCATGGTGGGCGGCAGCATCTTGGTGCACGGCTGGCCGTGGCTAAGCCATGCCGTAGAGGCGCTGGCTGCGCCGATGGGGGCGTTCAAGGTGGTGGGTACTACGTTGCTTGACGCGCTGGCGGGGATGGTGGCAGGGGCTGTGGTGTTGGGGGTTTGGACTTGCGTGCAAAAGCTGCTGCCTGAACAACAGTCAACATGATAGAGATAACTGCAAATCGCAACAAATAACCGCATTTGGTCTATCGATTTGACACATTTCCTAGGTTGAATATAATACTGAGTAAATTTACTCAGTATTATTTATGCCCTTCTATCGCAACCAAATCCAAGCGCTGCGCCATCGATTGCAACAAGCACCGTTGTTCATCACGATTGTGGCCGGGCCACGCCAAGTGGGCAAAACCACCTTGGTACGCCAAGCGCTGGAGCAGTGCGCCCACTATTTTCTGGCGGTCGATCAGTCAGAAGAACCTACAGCAGCAGCTTATGGCAACTTGACCTCCCTAACCAGTGAGATAGATGGCGCGCCGCGCGATGCAGCGTGGTTGATACGCAGTTGGCGCAGCGCACGGCAGCAATGCCAAACCTATAAAGCCAATAACGAGAACAAGCCATTTGTCTTTGTACTGGATGAAATACAAAAAGTGTCGCGCTGGTCAGACACAGTGAAAGGCCTGTGGGATGCTGACCGTGCGCAAGGCCTTGAGATGCATGTGATATTGCTGGGTAGCTCGCCATTGTTAATGCAAAAGGGATTGGCAGAGAGTTTGGCTGGGCGCTACGAACTCATGCGCGTCAACCATTGGTCATTCCTTGAAATGCACCAAGCGTTCGACTTCACGCTCAACGAGTACATTTATTTTGGCGGCTATCCAGGCAGTGCCCGATTGATCCGTGAAGAAGAGCGCTGGCGTAACTATGTCTTGGCCGCATTAGTACAGCCTAGCATCGACACTGACATCCTTCAAATGACGCGGGTAGACAAACCTGCATTACTCAAACAACTTTTCACACTGGGTGCCAGCTATTCAGGACAGATTCTCGCGCTAGGTAAAGTCAAAGGCCAATTGCAGGACGCAGGCAATGAAACGACGCTGGCAGGCTATCTCGATCTACTGAGCAATGCGGGCTTATTGACAGGCCTGCACAAATACCACGTAGGTATAGCGCGCAGACGGGCATCAGCCCCTAAATTTAACGTGCTGAATACCGCTTTGATGTCTAGCGCAATGCCCTACACCTTCGACCAAGCACAGTCTGACCGCAGCTACTGGGGTCGCTTGGTTGAAAGCGCAATAGGAGCTCACTTGCACAACACTGCGGCTACGAATGAAGAGATCAGCTATTGGCGCGAGAGTCCGCATGAAGTGGACTTTGTGATTTCAAACGCCATGCAGCTCACCGCGATAGAAGTAAAAAGTGGGGCTTCAACCGGGAAGCTCAGCGGTCTGCAGGAATTTGCAAAGCGGCATCCCAAGTCCAGGCCATTGCTGGTGGGAAC
>JAYVDN010000059.1:0-4232 GCA_043749385.1 Polaromonas sp. | reverse complement strand
GGCGGGGCGGTGCGGTCGCTTTCGATGCAGGAGCGCATGACCCTGTGCAACATGAGCGCCGAGCTGGGCGCGCAAACTGGTCTGGTGGCCCCCGATGCGGTGACGCAGGACTGGCTGGAGACGGTAGGCGTGGCCAAGCAAGACATTAGCCATTGGCATACCGATGCCGACGCGCAGGTTGAGCGCCACAGCTTTGATGCAACGAGTCTTGCGCCGCAAGTAGCCGCCCCGCACAGCCCCGCCAACACCCACGCCGTGGCCACGTACGCAGGCACGCCGGTACACGTTGCGTACATCGGTGCCTGCACGGGAGCCAAGCTGGAAGACCTGCGCGCCGCCGCTAGTGTGCTGCGCGGCCACAAGGTAGCGCAGGGCGTGCAGCTCATGGTGGCCCCGGCCAGTGTGCAAGACCAGCAGCAGGCGCAGCGCGAGGGTGTGATGCAAATACTGCAAGACGCAGGCGCGCAACTCTTCGCCACCGCCTGCGGAGCCTGCGCAGGCTACGGCGGCAGCGTGCCCGAGGGCAGCACGGTCATCAGCAGCACGGCGCGCAACTTCAAGGGCCGCATGGGCGCAGCCACCGCGCAGGTGTATTTGGCATCGCCCTACACCGTGGCGGCATCGGCGCTACGCGGTGTGATTACCGATCCGCGTGAGGTGCTGGTATGAGTGTATGCGTCATGCCTTCGACATCTTGCTCCCTCTCCCGCCTGCGGGAGAGGGCTGGGGTGAGGGCGCATCCACAGCGATACCCTTCACCATGACCACTCCCACAACCCAACACCGCATCTGGCATCTAGGCGCAGACATCGACACCGACGTGCTAGCCCCCGGCCATGCGATGAAGCACGGCATCGAGGTGATCGCAAAGCACTGCCTGGAATCCGTATTGCCGCAGTTTGCCAGCCAGGTAAAAAAAGGCGATGTGATCGTGGCAGGCCCCAACTTTGGCATCGGTTCGTCCCGCGAACAGGCGGCGCAGGTGCTGGTGCAACTGGGCATTGCCGCAGTGATCGCACCCAGTTACAGCGGCCTGTATTTTCGCAATGCGTTCAATGTAGGGCTGCTGCTGCTGACCTGTCCGCAAGCAGAGTCACTACAAAAACAGGAGCTGCTTGCGCTATCACTTAAAGGGCTACAGGTCGTTTTGCCTGATAAAACTAGGCTGGATTGCGAACCTATCCCCGACTTTCTGCTCCAGATGGTGCAAGCTGGTGGTCTTTTGCCTAGTCTGAAGCAGCGGTTGCAAAATGTTCGTTCGACCTAGTGATGTGTTCTCCCATGATTGCAAACCATCGTCTGTTATTTGCTAGCCTGGCTTGTGTAGCGTTGGACACTGCCGGCGGTGCGCTCAGCTCCGCGGCTGTCCCCCGTTGCGGCCTAGGGCCGCTGCCTCCTCCTTTATGCCGCTGCGCTGAGCGCACCGCCGACAGTGTCTTGCCAGTGTGGCGGGCGATCAAACGGTTCGTCGCAGCACGCCTTACACAGCTAGTCGTTAGGCCATTCGCTGGACCAGCCACTACCTCTGACAGCCCTGACGCTTGGGATGCTTGGCGTAGCGGCATAAAGGAGGAGCAGTCGGCCCTAGGCCGACGCGGGGGACAGCCGCGTAGCCAAGCATCCCAAGTGTCTGGGCAACTACAGAGCCGGGCGCGAAATCCCTTCTTACCGAATGCAAGCAAAAACGCAAGCAATCGCAAAACTCTCTCGCAATGATTCTCAGAACTCAATAGGAAAACCAAATGGCAACCAAACCCGCAACCCCAGAATTTGACCTGCTCATCAAAAACGTCCGCGTAGTAAGACCCCACGGCAACGTGGTGCACGACAGCGACATCGCCATCAAAGACGGCAAGTTCGCACTCGTCGCACCCGGCATAAACGTGAGCCGCGCCAAAAACGTGCACGATGGCAAAAACCGCCTGGCCTTCCCGGGCGTGGTGGACGCCCACATGCACAGTGGCATCTACTCACCATTGGCCGAAGACGCAGTCACCGAGAGCCAGGCCGCTGCCATGGGCGGCGTGACCAGCAGCCTGAACTACTTTCGTACCGGCCAGTACTACCTGAACAAAGGCGGGCCGTACAAAAAGTTTTACCCCGAGGTGCTGAAGATCGCGCAGGGCAAATTCCATGTGGACTACGGCTTTCACCTCGCGCCCATGGACGGCACGCACATCAAGGAAATCCCCGAGCTGATTGAAAAATACGGAGTGTCTAGTTTCAAAATCTTCATGTTCTACGGCTCGCACGGCCTGCATGGCGCGAGCAATACGCAAAAAGATTTTTTGATGATCAAAGAGGACGAGCGCTACGACTACGCGCACTTCGAGTTCATCATGCGTGGTGTCCAGGCCGCGCGCGAGCAGATGCCGCATTTGGCCAAGCAGATATCGCTATCCCTGCACTGCGAAACCGCCGAGATCATGACGGCGTATACCAAGATTGTCGAGAAAGACAAATCCCTCAAAGGCCTCGCCGCCTACAGCGCTTCGCGTCCTCAGCACTCCGAGGGTTTGGCCGTTTTCATCGCCAGCTACCTAGCCAACGAAACGGCGCTGACCAATATCAACCTGCTGCATCTCAGCTCGCGCAAAGCCGTGCAAGCCGCCATGATGATGGCCGAGACCTTTCCGCATATCGACTTCAAACGCGAGGTCACCATTGGCCACCTGATGCTCGACATCAACAGCCAAGCCGCCGAGCTGGCCAAGGTCAACCCGCCCATCCGCCCGCGCGAAGACGTAGAGTTTTTGTGGGACGCACTGCTAGCGGGCGAGCTGGACTGGGTGGTGAGCGACCACGCCTGCTGCCGCCACGAGATGAAGGTTCCCGGATCCGGGTCTCCCGGTTCGGGAACGGGCCCCCTCGGGGGGCAGCGACCACCGGGAGCGTGGGGGCAAACCTCCAAGCACTACTTCGGCAACATCTGGATGGCCAAAAGCGGCTTTGGCGGCACCGAGTATTTGCTGCCCGCCCTGGTCAGCGAAGGCACCCGGCGCGGCATGGGCTACAACCACATGGCCCGCGTCACCAGCTGGAACCCCGCGCAGCGCTACGGTCTGAACAAGAAGGGCGATATTGATGTGGGCTTTGATGCCGACATTGCACTCGTAGACCCATCCAAGACCTGGACTGTCCACGCCAAAGATTCACCATCCACGCAGGGCTACACCCCCTTTGAAGGACTGGAAATGTCAGCACGGGTGGATGCGACCTATCTGCGTGGGCAGGTGATTTTTCAGGATGGCAAGGTGGTGGGCAAAGCTACGGGGCAGTATCTGTTCAGGCCTACGGCTTGATCTTGAGTTGTTCGCTGGCTTTTACTCAGAATTTTGCAAAACAAAATTGAATCTTTTTTGATACAATAGAGCTTTAATGAATCGGCCCAAACTCAACGTCAAGTTTTATAAATCGGGTGCGAACCGAGAACCCGTGCGGGAATGGCTCAAAGCACTGGATGAAGTTGACCGTAAGACGATGGGCGATGAGATACGTTTGGTGCAATTCGGTTGGCCGGTAGGCATGCCGTTGGTGCGAAAAATGGAAGCGGACTTATGGGAGATTCGCATCAGCCTGGCGAACCGCATTGCCAGAGTGTTGTTTACGGTGCATGAGGGCAATGCAGTATTGCTGCACGGATTCATCAAGAAAAGTCCCAAGACACCCGAAGCCGATTTGCAAGTGGCTAGAAACCGACTTAAGCAAGTAACCAGTGCAGAGTAAATTGTGGAGATTGACATGGCGCGCACCCTCAAACCCAACGTTCAACCTAACCCCCATGTCGGTAGCGATTTTGAAGACTTCCTGCGTGAAGAAGGGCGGCTGGAAATATCGACCAGTTTGGCTATCAAGCGCGTGATCGCGTGGGAGTTTAGCCAGGCCATGCAAAAAGCCAACGTCACGCAAACCGAAATGGCCAAACGCATGGGCACCAGCCGTGCTGTTGTGCGCCGCCTGCTGGATGAAACCGACCTTGCGGTTACTTTGGCCACTCTGAGCAAAGCGGCGACTGCATTGGGGCGGGATATGCGTTTTGGTTTGGCGCGGTAGGCTGGCAACAGGAAAAACCGCTCTCCGATGAATCCCCTCATTATCCAAGGCTATCCACTCGCTGAGGCACCCCACATCCCCGTAGCCATCATCGGCGCAGGCGCATGCGGCTTGGTTGCGGCCATCACGCTGCGCGACGCGGGTGTGGACTGCGTGCTGCTGGAGCGGGATGCGCAGCC
>JAYVDN010000058.1:0-1595 GCA_043749385.1 Polaromonas sp. | reverse complement strand
GACAAGCCCAGTGCGGTAACGAGAGCGGTGAGTACAAAATTGTGGTGGGCTGTGGTGCGCATAATGACCAATCCTTGAGTCAAAAACACTCTGCGTGTGCTCAACTAACCATTGGTGCACACCTACCATGTCGAATGGTCACAGGTAAGCGACTTAACGTGAAGCATGAAAAACTACTTACGTAATTTTGTACCCAGTGACGCTGGTGTTTTGAATCCTAATGCACCTTGGCGGTGAATGCTGTGAATTCGAGCAAGCAAATGTGACTGCCACGCCACTATGTTTTTAGTAGCTGCTCCCGCGATATTCTATTGGTCTACAGCCCCATACTACTTAAAAAAGACTTCGAATCTGCGCCTACGCCGTCGTAGGCACTCGGTGGCCTAGTGCGCTGGATATCTCGCGCGCCGTAGCCTCCAGCTTGGGCAACCAGCCTTCGTCCAGCCGGTCTGCCGGGGCAGAGATAGACAGGCCGGCCACCAGTTTGTCGCTGTCGTCGTAGATGCCTACGGCCATGCAGCGCACGCCGAGCTCGAGTTCTTCGTTGTCGCGGGCCATGCCGTATTGGCGGGCCTTGGACAGCTCGCGCTCTAGCACCGGCAGCTGGGTGATGCTGTTCTTGGTGTGGCCTGCAAGACCCGTGCGGGTGGCGTAGGCGCGCAGGCGGGGCGCATCGTCCGCCGCTAAAAACAGCTTGCCGGTGGACGTGAGGTGCAGCGGGGCGCGGCCACCAATGGCGCGCACCACCTGCATGCCGCTGCGCTCGCTGAAGGCGCGCTCTACATACACAATCTCGTCGCCTTGGCGCATCGACAAATTAACTGGCTGCTGGGTCAGCTTGTGCAGCTCGCGCATGGGCAGCAGGGCCGCGTCGCGCACGTCCAGGCGGGCTTTCACTAGATTGCCCAGCTCCAGCAGGCGCATGCCCAGGCGGTAGCTGCCGGCTTCGGGCCGGTCTACGTAGCGGCCAATGGTCAGGTCGTTCAAAATGCGGTGCGCCGTGCTGGGGTGCAGGCCGGTTTTCTCGCTGATTTCTTTGAGAGAAATAGACTCCTCGCGCGAGGCTAGCACGTCGATCAGGCTGAACATGCGCTCCATGACTTGGATCGCGGGGCTGCTGTGCTGGGGGAGGGGTTTTTTCATGGGGTCGTTGCGGGTTCCACCAGCGTTGCTGGTTTTTCATCTTGCAGCAGCATTTTACCCTGTGAAATCCATTGACCCTCGTGCAGCACCTCGCACGGCGCAAACTGGGCCTTGTAGGCCATCTTGTGGCTTTGCGCTATCCAGTAGCCGAGGTACACATGGGGTAGCTGCAGCAAGCGGGCTTGCTCTATTTGCCATAGCACGTTGTAGGTGCCGTAGTGGGTGCGCGGCTCGGGCTCGTAGAAAGTGTAGACGGCCGACAGACCAGCGCTGAGCACGTCCAGGATAGACACCATTTTCAATGCACCCAGCGTGCCCTCAGGCGCCCCCTCGGGTGGCGGCGCGCGAAACTCCACCATGCGGGAATTGACCCGGCTTTGCAGCAAAAACTGGGTGTACTGGTCGATGCTGTCGTGGTCCATGCCGCCGCCTGCGTGGCGGCCGTTTTGGTA
>JAYVDN010000057.1:0-7070 GCA_043749385.1 Polaromonas sp. | reverse complement strand
TTGGCAGGCGTAGGCCCAGATACGCTGGCGCAGTATGCGCAGTTTTCCAAAATCGTAGACCAATGGCGGGCCACCGGCGGGTTTCAACTTCCGATGGTGAATACGCTGGTAGCCCAGCAAAATATGGCGGCGCTGGCTATGCCTTTTGTAGCGTATCTGAACGCACAAGGCTTAAACGATATGCATCTGCGCTGGTATTTGGACTACTGCTGCCGTGACGACTACGGCGCCGGCATCGAGGTGGTGAGCGCTTGGGCCGGCATCCATTACTTCGCCGCGCGCCACGGCTTTGCTGCGCCCGGCAGTGCAGGCAGCGAGCGCAGCGGCGATGCAAGTGCAGAGCGCGACAAGCAGCGTGATGGCGTGCTCACCTGGCCAGAAGGCAACGCGTTTCTCACGCGAGCCTTGGCCAAACCCTTGGGCGATCGCGTGCACACCGGTCGTGTGGTGCTGCGCATCGTGGAAGGAAAATCGGGCGTGACAGTCGATGCCATGAACGTGCAGACCCAAGCCGTCGTGCGCTGGCAAGCGCAGCGCTGCGTCGTGGCCCTGCCCGTCTTCATCGCCCACCGCGTCGTCGAAAACCCACCGGACTTTCTGCGCCAGGCTGCGCAGCACACCAGCTACTCCAGTTGGTTGGTAGCCAATGTGCACATCAACGCCGCCTTGCAAGACACGGGTGGCCACAGCGGCGGTGCAGCCGCGTCGTGGGACAACGTGATTTACAACCCTGCTCGATCCCATGACGCGGGCGGCCTGGGCTATGTCGATGCCATGCACCAAAGCACCCGCACAGCCCCCGGCCCAAGCGTGCTCACCTATTACCGCGCGCTGGGCACCAGCCTTGACGCACGCCGCACTCTGTTGGCCAAGCCGTGGGCACAGCACAAGGACGAGACCTTGGCCGATCTGGCGGTGGCACACCCGGATATTTTTGAACGCGCGGTGCAAGTCAACATCACCCGCTACGGCCACGCCATGGCAGTGCCTACACCGCAGTTTTTAAGCAAAATAGGGTCGCAGGCCAATAAAATATCGCGGGAGCAGCTATTAAATAGAGAGCGAAAAGGTTTAGCCTATGCCCTTCGCGTCACACCGCACACGCAGCGTCTGAGCTTCGCCCACAGTGATTGGTCGGGCTACTCGGTGTTTGAGGAAGCGTTTACGCGGGGCTTGCATGCGGCCTTGGTTTGAGTCTGCGGTGGAGCACCCGCCACGCTGGCAAGATCAGGTCGGTGGTGCACTTCACCCCCGCAGCAACTTCCCCTCCGCCAAGGCCAGCCCCTCCGGCTTACCACTCAGCACCAGCGTATCGCCATCCTGCAATACACAGCCATCCTCCACGGCCACTTGCGCACCCGCCGCACGGCGCAGGCTGACGATGCGTACCCCTGTAGCGTGCAAGGCCAAATCGCCCAAGGTTTGTCCCACGGTTTTGGCTGACAAGGGCATGGTGAAAGTACTCAGACGTTCATGGTCCATCTCGTCTACCGTGTCGTCGTCCACACCATGAAAGTAGCCGCGCAGCAGGTTGTAGCGGGCATCACGCTGGTCTTGCACGGTGCGTATTACGCGGCGCATGGGCACGCCTACCAAGGCCAACGCATGGCTGGCCAGCATCAGGCTGCCTTCGATGGACTCGGGCACCACCTCGGTGGCACCAGCGGTTTGGAGTTTTTCCAAATCATGGTCATCTTGCGTGCGCACGATGACTGGGACTTGTGGCGCATGCGCGCGAATGTGCGCCAGCACCTTGAGCGCACCGGGCACGTCCAGGTAGGTAATCACCACCGCACTGGCGCGGGCCAGGCCTGCAGCCATCAGGGCTTGCAGGCGGGCGGCATCACCAAAAACCACCGAGTCACCCGCCGCAGCGGCCTGGCGCACACGGTCGGGGTCCAGGTCTAGCGCCATCGAGGGGATGTGCTCTTGGTCGAGCATGCGGGCCAGGTTTTGACCGCAGCGGCCATAGCCGCAAATGATGACGTGCTTGTTCACGTTGATCGACTTGCGGGCGATGTTCGTCATCTGCAAAGACTGCAGCATCCAATCACTGCTCACCAGCTTCATCACAATGCGGTTGCTGTACATGATGATGAAGGGCGTGGCCAGCATGCTCAGCACCATGCTGGCCAAGATAGGGTTGAGCAAGGCGGCAGGCACCAAATTGTTTTGCTGCGCCAGCGTGAGCAGCACAAAGCCAAACTCGCCCGCCTGCGCCAGGTACAGCCCCGTGCGCAGCGACACGCCGGCACTGGCCCCGAGCATCTTGGTGAGCAGCGTGACCAAACCCAGCTTGAAAAGTACCGGCAGCACAGTAAGCAGCAGCACCAAGGGCCAACGCTCGATCACCGGCCGCCAGTCCAGCAGCATGCCGATGGTGATGAAAAACAGGCCCAGCAGCACGTCGTGAAAGGGGCGAATATCGGTCTCCACCTGGTGCTTGTATTCGGTCTCCGAGATCAACATGCCTGCGATGAAAGCGCCCAGCGCCAGGCTCAGACCCGCCAGCTCGGTGAGCCAGGCCAGACCCAAGGTGACCAGCAGCAGGTTGAGCATAAACAGCTCGTCACTCTTGCGCCGCGCCACCAGAGTGAGCCACCAGCGCATCACCTTTTGCCCGCCGATGAGCAAGATGGCTATTAAAAACGCCGCTTTGAGCGCGGCAATAGCCAGCGCTACAGCCAGTTTTTCAGGGGATGCGCCGAGTGCGGGGATGAGCACCAAGAGCGGCACCACGGCCAGGTCTTGAAACAGCAGCACGCCCATGATGCGTTTGCCATGCTCGCTGTCCATCTCCAGCCGCTCGGCCATCAGCTTGACGACAATGGCGGTGCTGCTCATGGAGAGCGCGCCGCCCAGTGCCAAGGCAGACTGCCAGGACATGCGCCAGTACATCTGCGCAAACTCTGCCAGGAAAAGCGAGGCGATGGTGGCCAGCACGATGGTCAGCGCCACTTGCAGCAGCCCCAGCCCAAAGACATGCCTGCGCATAGCGCGCAGCTTGGGCAGGTTAAATTCCAGCCCAATGACAAACATTAAAAACACCACGCCAAACTCGGCCAGGTAGCGAATACCCGAAGAGTTTTGCGCCAGCGCCAAGGCGTTGGGCCCAATCACTACGCCCACCGCCAGGTAGCCCAGCGTGGGCGGCAGCTTGAGCGAGCGGCACGCCACCACACCCAGCACAGCGGCCAGCAGGTACAAGAGCGTGAGTTCCAGCGAGGTCATGCCTTGATACTAGCATTGGGCATGCCAAGTTTGATAAATCGTGACTCCGTCGGGGGCCGTTTTCTGCTCCGTGTTACTGGGTTCGCGTACGCTTGTTTGCTTGAGTCTGCGACTTCGTGGGTTGCTGCACAGCACGAAGACAATCACACCAACACCCACCGCACCACCAGCCCCGCCAACGCGCACGCTGCAATCACACTGATCACGCCCGCCTTAAAGCGAAACAACGCCACCGCTGCGGCAGTAATGATCAGCACTGCTGGGTAGTCAATCATTGACCACAGAGACGCGCCCGCTTTGGCATGCACCGCCACGTTGGCAATGAAAAACACCGCCAACGCCGCAATCACACCCACCACAGCGGCAGTGATGGCTTTGAGCGGGGCGGTAAAGCTCAGCTTGCCATGGGTGGTTTCAATCATCGGGCCGCCCGCCAGGATGAAGACGAAGCTAGGCAGAAAAGTAAACCAGGTCGCAACGCACGCGCCTACGGCACCCATGATCACCGCAGCAGGGCCCATCAGCGCGGCTCCAGCTCCATTGCGCAAAGTCTCTTGTGCTTGGCCTACATAACCAATGAAAGCGACGATCATGATCAGCGGGCCGGGGGTGGTCTCGCCCAGGGCCAGGCCGTCCATCATTTGCTTGGCTGTCAGCCAGCCGTAGTGCTCGACCGCTGCTTGGTTGACGTAGGGCAGCACCGCGTACGCGCCGCCAAAAGTGACCATCGCCGCCTTGCTGAAAAACCAGCCCATTTGCGTGAGCGAGTGCTGCCAGCCCAGGCTGCTGACCAAGGCTGCCATAGGCAAGGCCCACAGCACTGCGCCGATGCCAAACACGGCCCACAAGCGGGGTGCCGAGAAGCGCGCGTGCGCGGGCGTGGGCGTGTTGTCGTCGATGATCGCAGGCAAAGCGCTGGCTTTGGACGTGCTAGCGTGGCCGCCGCCAGCAAACTCCGCCGGGGCGTAGCGCGAGCCCAACCAACCCACGACAGCAGCAACTGCCACGATCCAGGGAAAGCCAATGTTAAAAAACTCAATGGCGATAAAACTCAGCACCGCCACCGCCCACAAAATGGGCGACTTGGTCGGGTGCTTAAGCGTTTTGCTGCCCACCCGCCACAGCGCGTGCAGCACCAGTGCCGCCACGGCGCACTGAATGCCGTAGAACAGCGCCGCCACCCAGGGTATCTGCCCGTAGCTGATGTACAGCGCGCTCAGGGCGATGATGATGAACAGCGAGGGCAGCACAAACAGCGCGCCGGCTGCGATACCGCCGCGTGTGCCGTGCATCAACCAGCCAATATAGGTGGCCAGTTGCTGCGCCTCCGGGCCGGGCAGCAGCATGCAATAGTTCAGGGCATGGTTAAAACGCCCCTGGCTGATCCAGCGGCGCTCGTCCACCAGCTCGCGCTGCATGATGGCGATTTGCCCGGCCGGGCCGCCGAAGCTGATAAGGCCTAACTTGAGCCAGAATTTCAGCGCCTCGATGAACCCGATTGCTTGAGGGGCTGTGTTTTGAATGTTGTTGTTCATTATGCTTGTCCGGTGTGCAGCTTTTATAGTTGTGTTTTCCAAGATTGCGGCCCGTCTTGCCAAAGCTGCCATGCGCCGCAGAGCGGCGTCGCTCATGCTGGCTTCCAGTTGTGCGTCTCATCTTGTTGGTGTGCTTTGTCGTGGCACCATGCGTATAGCGCATCGTACATAGGCATGGCGGCGGCCAGCATGGCGTGGTCATCACTGGCGTGCAGGCGTGACAGACCCAAGGAGACGGCCAGCAAGCCTGCGGACTGCGGGGCCAAGTCCAAGCGGTCGGTGTCCGCGCCGCGCACGATGCGCGCCAGCAGCGCCAGCGCCGGGCTGTGCAAGTCAAACCCGTTCAGCAGCGCGTCAAAGCTGCACAAGTCTCCCTCATGCGATACCGGCGCGCCCGGGATGTCGTAGGCCACCGCTTTCAAGCGCTTGGCCTCGCTGAACACCTGCTCGGTGGGCACATAGAAGAATTCTGCGCGCGGGTCGATAAAGCGCTGAATCAACCAAGGGCACGCGATGCGGTCGATCTTGGGCCGCGCGCGGGTGATCCAGCGAGAAGGCTGCTCTCCCGTCACGCCCCAGTCAGGGCGCTTGAGGATGGTAGGCAGCGCCTGCGCGCGCCAGATGGCAATGTTGTGCGCGCTGTCAGCATCGGCGTCCGTGCCTTGCTTGCCTCCCTCTATGCCACCGGCCAGCCGCTGCGCGCGCCAGCCTGCCTGGGCTAGCTGCGCCACCGCGTCCTCGCTGACGTTGTGGCCGTACACACAGTAGACCACTGCGCTGCGCGGGCTGTGGCTGCGCGCAAAGGCTGCTACGTTTTCAGGCGTGCAACGCAGCGCACCGCAGACGATGCGCGGGCTCTCCAGAAATTTGGCTTCACGCCGCACGTCCAGAATCAGCGGTGCGTCAAAGCGGCCCAAGGCTCTGGCAAGCTCTGCGGGGTCAATGGTGGGCGTGTCGGTTGTGACAGTCATAGCGGTGTCCATAAATATATCCAAACAGATAATGTTGGCAGCGCTTGGACGGGACACCGTCTATCTGCAAGAGATTCGGGAGGCTGTGTTCCCGATAGCATCATCTTACAGCGCTTTTTTTTCCCTAACGTGGGCAGCCGTTTTTGCCCACCATGCGCTACTGATGTGGCGGCTACTTGCGCTTAATTTCATTGGCGTGCGAGCCAATTTACGCATGGAAAGTTGGATGTTCCTTTGAGCCATTTTGGACGCAATTTTGGGAAATGGGAGACCTGACCCTGAAGCCGACCCTGAAGCCCTCGGAAGGGGTAGGCAGCCAGCTTGACCTGGGCGGTTTGGCCTACTTGTATGAAGCCGATGTCTTCGTTTTTAATGGCGACGTCGGCAAACAGCGGCTCGCCCAGGGGGGCTTTGAGCTCTAATAGTCCATCGCAATAGATGGTCTTCATGCGGGCGAGTTTAGGGCATGCATGCGTTTGGGTTATTTTTTTGACTTATGCTAACATCGCCGATGATATGAAGTCAATCCGTAAAATCATCCTCGACACCAATGTACTGGTGAGCGCGTTGCGTAGCAACCTGGGACCGTCTTTTGCGTTGGTTCAAGCCATACGTGCAGGCAAAATTCGCATGTGCTGCAGCCCTGCGCTGTTTTTGGAATACGAAGATGTCCTGAAGCGCCCTGCACAGTTAGCCGCTTTCGGGTTGACTATGGGCGACACAGACGCTATTTTGTCCGATTTGGCGAGCCATATTCTGCCGGTCACCACGCATTACCAGTGGCGGCCGCAGTTGCGTGACCCGTCTGACGAAATGGTGCTGGAGGCTGCGGTAAACGCCGCCGCCGAGGCCATCGTTACTTACAATCTGCGCGACTTCGTTCCAGCTAAAAACTTCGGCATTTTGGTACTTAATCCCGAGCAGACTTTTCGTCATTTTCAGCTTCGCACCCCAGTCAAGAAAGGAACCACGCCATGAGCAGCTACGCCCTTCGCCTGCCCGAATCCCTTAAGCAGGCTTCTAAACGCATCGCCGCAGCGGACGACACCACCATGAACCAGTTTTTCGTGATCGCGATTGCAGAGAAAATCAGCGCCATGGAAACCGCTGATTTCTTTGAGCGGCGCAGTGCTGCGGCTTCTAAGACCAAAGCCGACAAAGCGTGGGCGAAGGTGGGCAATAAGCAGCCAGTACCCGAAGACCGCTGGACTGCAAAATAATGGACTCCGACCCTGTTAGATACACCATTAGATACACGCCTTTTATGCTGGAAATCCAATAAATAAAGGCGCCAAAAGCTATTATTTTGATAGCTCATGGAGCTTTCCTGCCC